>DATCTN010000015.1 GCA_036567965.1 Candidatus Kryptoniota bacterium | reverse complement strand
AAATCCCGTCATGCCGTTACTCTCCGCTTCAACAACTACCCATACCTCTCCGCTGTCGGGACGTGTTTGGTTGGCTGAGAGATAGTGGTACCATAGGTCATTCCCTGTAGTCCTCGCTGTCTTCCCGAGTTCCACATCGGTCTGGGTATCGAAGTCGAACTTTGACAGTGATGCGTATTCTCCTCCCTCTATTATAGTCAATGTGACAGAATCTGAACTCTCCCACGCGGTATTAGTGCAGTCATTGTATGGACCCATTCCCATGCCGTCCTGTTGACCATAGAACAGCGTCCGTGTAGAAAGTGAGAACTCAAACCCGGAACTGTAAGGAGTGCTCCAATCAACCCACGGCTGGTAGAACTCCCCATACATCCACCAGTTTACTAACAGCCAATCGCTTGAGTTTGTGAACATGACCGGTCCGGTAAAATCATCAGATGGGTTGTCGTCAATGCTCAGGTTAAAGCCAGGAGCGCTCTTCGGGAGTGTGCCGCCTGTCAGCTTGATGTACGAATAGAATGTATAATCTCCGGCTGTAGGCGAATATAATACCAGAGTCACATCGCCTCCAGCTGCAGAATAGACGGTATCGAACCCGCACGGTCCTTTAGCTTCTATTCTAGAAGATGCAACTACCGGATCGTTGCACCAAAGCCGAAACTGGATCTTATGAGTTCTTATTTCCTCGTCCTGTGTTATTTCCCTCGACTTCGGCGTGATCGTTACACTCGTCCTGATGTGCACCTGTCCGTATAAGGCCGCACTCACTCCCGTCACGACAACTACCACAATGCCCGCACATATTCTCCTCATGCCCCCTCCGGCCAGCGATTTAAACGTTACTGCCTCATGTACCAATCATCAAATCGTACTGGGGTTACTCCACACGGAAGGTCCTGCTCTAACTACCTGCTCCATTTTACCGATGATTGAATCTTATGTCAAGAAAAAACTTAAGTATGTCGAATCTTTCAGCCCTTATGCCGTGATTAACGACTGGCCGAATGACAAGGTTGGTTGCCGTACCTGCATTCGAGAAACTGTTCCATCTTAGATGTGCCACGATCCATCGCAAATATTATCCGTGCAATGACCATGCCACACTCAAACCGGTCAGTAGAAACTATTTTCGCAATACCACGACGAACAGGTGGGCGGTTTACTTCCCACTTTTTGAGAACCAATCCGCCCACTCTGCATCCGACAGTTTCGCTTTCCGCTGATGGGTTCCGCCGCAGAGCGAGTGAACCAGATTGGTTGTTGCGCTTCTAGTCGCAGCAGCTTTTCTTACTTTTCTTCTTTACTGATCTCCAGATCACCGCTGCCGCGAACACCCCCATCAATCCCATGAAAATAATCTCGGCTATCATATCAACACCGCTTCCTGGGGCACGCCACTGCGACTCACCTTAAACCTCCTACGAACCTGAAAGAACTCAATGAAGGTGAGTCGCAGTGACCCGTTAGGCTCTTTGCCGTCATATCAGTGTCCCGACGTTATATACGATGAATGCAACGACCCATGCTATCGCAAAACTGTAACCGAGAAATAGAAACCCGAACTTTTTGCCGCCTTCTCGTGCCATTACCGCGACTGTCGCGAGACATGAGGTGTACAATAGCAGGAAAATCATAAATGATAATGCCGATGCCGGAGTGAAACTCGACCTTATCACGGCACGCAGACTTTCCTGGCTATCGTCCGCCTGGAGTGTTTGGATCGTGGGCGTGAGGAGCGAACCGAAACTCTCCTTGATCGCAGTCGCGAATGACATCGCCTGCCCCCTTAGCGCCAAATAAAATTGAAACTTCTCGTGAGGAACCTTCGCCGAGCGCGCTTCCGCATCTTCAGAATATATCGTCCCCATCGAACTGAGTACGATCTCTCTCGCGAGGAACGCAGGTATGAGCGAGGTGGAGATCCTCCAGTCGTTTATCCCGATCGGCTTGAACACCGGCGTGATTGCTTTGCCTATGTATGCAGCGACACTGTCCGACTGGCTTTTTATATTCGGCGGTGTGTTGAGCAATATCCAGACCGCTACCGACGCCGCAAATATGAGTGTGCCCGCCCTGTAAAGGAAACTCTTCACCTGCACCCACGTGATCCTCAGGACCGTCCTTATCCTCGGAACTCTGTATGGCGGGAGCTCCATTACGAAATGTGAAAGCTTTCCTTTGTATGCCGTCTTTCTAAGGAAGAAAGCCGTGAGAAGTCCGATCAGAATTCCACCGAGATAAAGTGAGAATATCACTATCGCCGGATGACTGAAGAACAGTATCGCGAAGAATGAAAATATGACGAGTCTCGCCGGACAGCTCATGAACGGGATCATCGCCATCACGAGAAGTTTGTCGCGCTTCTTCTCGAGAGTCCTCGTCGCGATTATCGCCGGAACGTTGCAGCCGAAACCGAGCAGAAGCGGGATCATCCCTTTTCCGTGGAGTCCCAGCTTATGCATGAACCTGTCCATCAGGAACGCGATCCTCGGCATGTACCCCGACATCTCGAGGAGCGCCAGGAGGAAATATATCGCGCCTATAAGAGGTACAAATGTTATGACAAAGCCTACTCCACCCACAATCGCTTCCGAAAAGAACTTCATTATCCACTGACTCGCACCGAGACTCGACAGAAGCGAGGAAATCAGGGGCGCGGCAAAATCATTTATCAGTCCGGTCGTCCAGTTCATGAGGGGATTTGAAAAATCGAAAGACACTTTGAACAGGAGAAACATAACGAGTAAGAACACTGCGAATCCCAGGAAAGGATGAAGCACGATCTTGTCGATCTGGTCGGTTACATCCCGCGCCGTCGTTTTCTTTTTCTTTAAGACCTCGTTGTAAAATCCGTTCGCGAATGCGTACCGCTCGTCTTTGACGATGTCCGAGATACTTTTCTTGTAAAATTTTTCGAGTTTGTTCTTTTCGACATTCTCCCCGTTGCCCTGTGATAGCAGCTGTATGAGCTGGTGCTTGTCTAGTTTTGCCGACCCGCCGTCTGCTGAGATGCGCGAAAGGGCTTGCTCCATCATCTCATTGTACTTCACCGGATTCGGATGGGTCTTTCCTTCTGCGGAATCTATTATCGCATCGAGCAGCTCAGTAACTCCCTGGCCGGTCCTCCCGTTTGTCTTTATCACCGGGACATTCAAAAGTTCGCGGCTGTGGTTGCTGTCTATTTCTATTCCGCGTTTTGCCGCTTCGTCGACCATGTTCAATGCAACGACCATCGGTCTGCCGAACTCGAGGAGCTCGGTCGTCAGAAGAAAATCGCGGTCGGCGTTCGCGGCTTCGATCACATCGACCACCACGTCGGGATTTTCCTCCGTCAGAAAACTATACGCGACCCATTCATCTTCAGACAGCGGCTCAAGGGTGTAGATCCCGGGAAGATCGACGAAGTGGATGTCGTAACCCTTGTAATTCATGAACCCTTCGCGTTTCTCTACCGTTACTCCCGACCAGTTCCCGACCTTGAGGTCGGTCTTGGCCGCGTGGTTGAGAAGCGAAGTCTTGCCGACATTCGGGTTACCGGCAAAAGCCACCTTAATACTCTTTTTCATTTTACCTCAATATTCTTCGCAACATCCGATGTTATCACAATTCTCGAATGACTCGTCCTGATCAAAATTCCTCGTCCCAGTTTCCTTAATACTGTAATCTTCTTCCCGACCCGCAATCCCATCGCCTCGACTTTCTTGGCGGTGTCGTCCTGGACCGTGAATGCTACGATGTGGGCATCGTCGCCCACTTGCAGCTCTTGCAGGTTCCTCGCCAGTTTCCTTCTATCCCTTGAGTCCCCGTCCCTCTTTGCCCATGTAAGTTTTGTTTTCATTTTCTCCGCTACAGCGCTTTATTCGAAGTGAAACTATCTTCCGTTCCTGCAATCGGGACACAATCCGAGTATCTGGTAAGAATGGCTTATCAATTCGAACTTGAATTTCTTTGCGATTGCCTCACGGCTCTTCTCCATGTTCTCGTCGACGAACTCGACTATCTGTCCGCATTGTGCGCAGAGCAGATGGTCGTGCGGAGCTCTCCCGAACGCCTTCTCATAACGCGAGCCATGATCCTTCAGGCGGACCTTGTAGACGAGCCCGCACTCTTCGAGAATATCGAGCGTGTTGTAGACGGTCGCGCGTGAGACCTTACTCCCTTCCTTTTTCAGAGTGAGGAAGAGCTCGTCCGCGTCGAAGTGGCCCGATGTCGCCATAGCAACATCCAGTACTTCAAAACGCTCGGGTGTTATGCGGTACTTTTCTTCCCGCAAGTAGCCTTCGAATTTTTCTTTCGCAGTTTCCATTGGCGCTCTATCTTGAGTTTAGCCTAATCTCTTCCGGACACATCATAGGTCGATTCCGATAATAGTGCGGAAGTTTAGATTGTTTGCGGCCCCGGATAACCCGAACGACGCACCCGTTGTCATCCAGAACCATGGGGTGGAGAAAGAGACCGTGGGTCCGATTCCCGTACCACGGAGATCTGCATCCTCTGTTTTGTCTTCGTCCTCGCCGGTGGCAAACGCTTCGACACCCGCTCTGAGACCTTCGACGATTTGATAGCTGACTCCCGCGCTCATTTCGGGTTTTAACTCGCTCTCGCCTCCGAGGTCATACTCGGTAGATCCGACCACGAGCGCGTTGATTGGTCCGATATCTTTTGAAAGTATGAGTTTCGCTTCAGCGGTCCTCGCGCTGCCGGGAGTCCAGCTCCTTGAGAATGAAAGATAGACGACCGGATCGAAGTAGAATTTTCCCGGCGCGACGAGTCGGTAGAGTCCTTCGACTTCGAGAACTCCCGATGAGAACTCCCCGGCAGGGTAACCTTTTAAGAAGCCCTGGCTTATTCTTGCCTGAACACGATCGGAGAATGCGTACTCGAGCTCGAATGTCTGGACAAGCGAGTGATTGCTGCTCGAGTATGAAGGCGTATCGAAATTAGAATAACTCTCTAGTTCGAATTCGCCGGGATCTTCCGATTCAAACTGTTCGCTCCAGTTGTAATATCGATCCTGTGCCATTGCCGTCGAGAGAGAAATTACAAATTGAATGAATGCTGCTAGTGCAAGAGTCTTCATCTTGTGTCCGTCTGTTGCATCTCTTCGTTTTAGTTTCCGTGCTTTTCATTATTAAGACTACGTCTAAATTACAACCGAAAATGCCGACAGTCAAGCCTCGTTTTCGCCATTATATGCGGTGGTTTTGCCCCTCATCTTGGTTAACTTTCTTTAAATGAGCGAGAGTCCACTTCGAATCCTGACGCCGGAATTCATCTCGCGGCTTTCAAACATGGAGCTGCGCGCGCGGCTGATCGTGGAAGGGTTCCTGATCGGAATGCACAGAAGCCCTTACCACGGTTTCAGCGTAGAGTTTGCCGAACATCGACAGTATTTCCCCGGCGACAGCATAGGCAACATCGACTGGAAAGTTTACGGCCGAAGCGACCGGCTATATATAAAACAGTTCGAGGAGGAGACGAACCTCAAGGCATACATCCTCCTCGATGCGAGCAACTCGATGGGGTTCCCCGTCAGGGGTCCTTCGGACAAGCGCGACGGGAAAGTGACGAAACTCGAGTACGCATCATACCTCGCGGCGGGTCTCATCTACCTCATGATGAAACAGCAGGACGCAACGGGGCTTGCGGTCTACGACGAGACCGTAAGGAGTTTCTTCGAGCCGCATCTCACTTACTCCTACATGAAACGGCTTCTTACGGAGCTGTCCGACACGAAACCTAATGCGAAAACCTCGACCGCCGCGGCGCTCTCGTCATTGGCCGAGCGCATCAAGAGACGCGGACTCATTATCGTCATAAGCGATTTCCTCGACGAGACGCGGAGCGTGATCACCGCGCTAAAACACTTCAGGCACAGGAAGAATGAAGTCATCGCTTTTCACGTCATGGACGAAGCCGAGATAAACCTCGACTACCCGGGCGATTCGATTTTTACCGATCTTGAAACTGGCGAACAGGTTTCGACACAGGTGTCCGCAATGAAGACGACCTATAGAAATAATGTAAACAGGTTCATCCATGAGCTAAAGAGCAAGTGTTTCGAAAACGATATCGACTATTCTCTTCTGACGACATCAACGCCATTCGATAAGGCGCTGACAGCATATCTGACAAGGAGAAAGAAGATATTCTAGTGAAGAAATATTAGGTGCCTATTCTCATGCTTGTGTCGGAAGTCGCAGATCCAACCGTCATTCCGACCGAACGAGCACCGACACAGTCGGGACAAGTGACCGGAGGAATCCTGCGTACAGTTCTACCAAAGAATCATCGGGGAATCCTTAAGAAGATTCCTCGTCGTAGCACTGCCAGTGCCCACCAGACTCTTCGGAATGACAATTATTTGTCTACCGGCGTGCTTGAGTAAATATGAAGTTGAGAATTCGATTAGATCGTTCAGATCAATTGGTTCTTTCTTTTTCTTACACGTTTAAGGGAAGATCATGAGTACACTAGCGATAATCCTTTTAGCTGCTCTTCTTATTCTTGTTGCCGTGTTGTTCCTCGAGTTCAGGAACCTGTCGAAGGCAGGGAAGTCGTCGCCTGACCAGACGGTGCAGCTATTCACGATGCTTAAGAACGATCTCGATGCTTCCATTAGATCCGTGTCGGATGCCTCGCGGGCAAACAGCGATACGATAGCCAGCACGCTTCAGCTTGTGACGAACACGCTCTCGAAGGGAATGGAGGATAACCGTGCGGGTACAAACGCGCAGGTGGTCCAGCTTACCAACCAGGTCTCGGAACTGACATCTCTGATGGGGAAGCAGGTCGAAAATCTCCGCGGCTCGGTCGAGCAGCGCCTTTCGAGCTTCGAGGGACAGCTCGGCGGACAGCTCAGCGAGGCGAACAAATTATTTTCCTCATTGAAACAGGATTTCGGCGAGCTGAAAGAGGCGAGCGTGAACATGATGGAGATAGGGAAACAAATTAACCAGCTCCAGAACATTCTCAGCTCGCCGAAGCTTCGCGGTAATCTCGGCGAAACTCTTCTCGAAGAACTCATTAAGCAGGTCATCCCGCAGGGTTTCTATGAATTCCAATACGGCTTTCGTGACGGCTCGAAAGTAGACGCAATCATCCGGACATCGGAGAAAATCATTCCGATCGATTCGAAATTCCCCAAGGACGAATTCCAAAGGTATGTCGATGCCGAGAATGACGCGGACAAGAAACTGGCGTTGAACAGGTTCATGGCGGTTCTAAAAGGGCAAATCGACGACATCGCGTCCAAGTACATTAAGCCGGCTGAGGGGACGTTCGATTTCGCGATAATGTTCATCCCGTCCGAGAGCATGTACTACGAGCTCCTCATGCAGGACACCGACGAAAGCGGAGTCTACAGGCATGCGATGAACAAACACGTGATCCCGGCGTCTCCGAACAGTTTTTACGCTTACATCCAGGCGATTGCGATCGGGCTGAAGGGAATGCAGATCGAGAAGAACGCCGAGCGGGTAAGGAACCAGCTTGCCCAGCTGGAGAACGCGCTCGAGAAATTCGGCGAGCAATTTGATACGCTCGGCACCCATCTGAGAAACGCTCAGAACAAGTATGGTGAATCTCATGAGGCGCTCGGGAGGTTCCGTGATCGTCTCCAGGGTATCGCAAACATCGACGAGGAGCCGCCAAGGATAGAGTAATGCCGATCGTACTCTCGAAGAACTTCGACGGACCGGTTGTCGAAGACTTCACGTCTCAAGTCAAGACAAGGGCACGTCGTGGAGACGGGAAATATGATTTCGTGTATATCGTCCCGACCCGCCGGCGAGTTAGGGAGCTCGAGCGCGAGCTGGTACAGGACGTCGCTTTCGGAAGATTCCCCGTGTACACACTCGAACTCTTCGCGCAGAAGGTTTTCTCTGCGATGAACACGGGAAAGCGGGTGATCTCCACTTCTCTTCAGGGAATGGTCATCGACAGGGTGATTTCACGGACCGATTTGAAGTTCTTCAAGTTTGCCTCGTCACGTCCCGGGACAAGGCGCGGCGTCGCTCCCGCGGGAACGATAAAAAAAATTGTCGACCAGATAGGATACCTCAAAGAAAATGGTATCACTCCCGAGGATTACAAGCTCCTCCTTTCCGTGGCGGAAAAACCGGAGCGACTTAAGCTTGAAGAGTTTCTAAAGATTTATGCCGGGTATGAAAAAGAGCTGGGGAACAATCTCATCGACACACCCGGTCTGCTCTCAGTCGTGAACGGAAGGTTGACGGAAGCGACTATCCGCGTGATTTGTCCCGAAGGAGCGGCATTTTTCATAGAAGGGTTCTACAATTTCAAAAAGCCCGAGCTCGAATTCCTGAAAATGCTTTCTAGGCAAAAAGATTTTTCGTTTCTTGTCAGGCTCGATTGCAACGACAGGAACGAAAATCTTTTTAAGACAATGCTCGCAACCGTTTCCGAATTGAAGGTACGCGGGTTTAAAGTGCATGAGGCTCGGGTGCGAGACGGAAGCGGGAAATCACCGGGATCTCGTGAGTTTCTTGGTACTTATTTGTTTGCCGACGGGCGTCCGCGCAAAAAGCTGAACCTGGTCGATAAAGCATTCATAGTCGGGGTAAGGGACAATCTTCGAGAGGTGGAGTTTGTCGCTGAGAAGATAAAGGAGATTGTAAAGAGCAAGCCCGATCAAAAACTAGACAGGATTTGTGTTGCGTCGTATCTACCGCAGAGTTATTCGGGACTGTTCCGGGAAGTGTTTCCGAAATACCAGATTCCGGTGAACATAACCGACAGGTACACGCTCGAAAGTAATCCTATCGTCAACGCTGTCCTTTCGTTCATTGACGTGAAGCTTGGGGACTATGAGCGTGTGTCTCTCCTTCGGGCGGTCACGAACCGGCTTGTCACGGTGTCGGACGCGTACGGCGATGTGGGCAGCATCATTCTCAACGCGGCGGCGATCTGCAGGTTTGAGAGAGGGTTGAAGACATTCAAATCAGCGATCGCAGTTAAGGCGGCCGTGCTCGAAGATGCTGCCCGCTCGAAGACGGATGATAGTCTCGCGGAGAAATTACACGACATAGAAATTCTGAAAAACGCGGCGGAAATACTTGACTCGATTGAGAATACACTGAAACCGGTTTTGCGGGACATGACGGCGGCGGGCTTCAAAAGCGCGGTAGGTGAACTGGTGAAGAATCTGAGGATTCACGAGAACATTGCTGCGATGGATGTCGGCGGGATCCTGACTGAAATAGTCGAGCGGGACGCCCGCGCGCTCTCCGCTTTTCTCGAGGTTGTTGAGGAGGTTTCAGAAGGCAACGCGGACGCCGGCCCACTGCCGCTTGAAACCTGGGTCCAGAATCTCCGGGCCGCGCTCGGGCTTACTCGCTTCAATATAAGACAGCGGTACGGATTCGGTGTGTACGTGACCGCTCTCGAAGAGATGCGCGGTCTCGAGTTTGATCATGTCTTCATTGTCGGCCTCAACGAAGGAGAACTCCCGACGAGGTACGTTCCCGAAATATTTCTCCCGCTGATGACACAGAGAGAGAACCGGGAGACACAACCATATTTGCAGAGACATCTCTTCTTCCAGGCGGTCGCTTCGTTCGGGAAAAGTCTCCACCTCATTTATCCGATGCAGCGTGACGAGGTTCGGCTTATTCGATCATCGTTTATCGATGCGTTCCTCGATGCGGCAGACGCTACGGTGCTCGTCGAGCCTGCCGGTACGAAGGAGACGACGAATATTTATTCGATTCATCAGCTCATAGAAGCAGATGCGGCGGGATTGGTCGATGACAAAACTTCGGGAGCGATGCTTCCGATAAATCTTGAAAGATGCAAACTCGCAGAACGCGCGAGGTACAGAGACGACCGAGAGAGCGAATTCAACGGCAGAATAACCGACCAGGCCCTCGTGAAGCTTGCCGATGGTCAATTTGCCGGCCGGGTTTTTTCTGCTGCCCAGATAGAATCGCTGTCGAGATGCGGATTCCAGTTCTTCGTAAGAAGAGTGCTTCACATAACCGAACCTCCCGAGATCGAAACTTCACTCAGCGCAATTGAAAGAGGGACGGTTCTTCACAGGATCCTGCAAAGATTTTATACGGAGCTGGGCCGCGGCGGCAAGCTGGAGCAGGCGAAAGATGAACTGAATCTCCTCCTGGCCATCGGCAGGCAGGTCCTCGACGAACTAGGCATTCATCACGAACTATTTGAAGTGGAAAGAGACGCGATACTCGGGAACGCCGGGAATCAGGGTACACTCGAGCTCTTTCTGAAGAAAGTACAGGCAAGACTCACCGAATACGGATTGATCCCTGGCCTTTTCGAATTCGAGTTTGGATCCGGAGATTTAGAACCGGTGAGCATCGGAGGCGTTGCGGTAAGAGGTAAAATAGATCGCGTCGATACCGGAGACGACGGGCCGATCATAATCGACTACAAGACATCGAGCCGGATAGCTTCATACAGAGAAGTTGTTCGCGAAAAGATTTCTCCGCAGCTCCTGATCTACCTTGCCGCACTCGGCAGGATTGCGGGGAAGGAGCCCCTTATATCGGCTCCCTCCGGAGCTGCTTTTGTATCCTTGAATCGAAACACGCTTCTACATGATGAAGACGGAAATGGAGCGATAAACTTCATCGTTCGCGAAAAGGACGGCGAGCTTAAATACAACCGGTCGTATGATCTCTCTCGCCCTACGCGGGGCACGGAAAATTATCCCAAGACTATGGATGCCTTGTCCCACGAGACGGAAATGTTCGTGTCTGCAAAAGTCGGATCTGCGAGATCGGGGCGCTTCAATCTTACGGAATTTCCTTTCGAGAAAGTTTGCCTGTACTGCCCATACACGGAAGCGTGCAGGATAGCGCTGATCGAAAAGGAATTTGAAAAGGAATCAGCCTAATTTTACCGCGACTATTTCGTTCGAGTTCCTTACGTAGATCAGGTGAGTTTCCGCGACGAAATAGAAATCGGTTATAGGCATGTAGACATTCGTATCCGCGACATCCCGGAACATGATCTTGCCATTTGAATCGACGATCTGCAGGTGAGAGTCGTACAGAGCGGTTCCTCGTTCGTCCTCTCCATTTCTCAAGTGGAATCCTGCGATCGTCTTACCTGACCGATAAACTATTGCGGATGGAGCGTGAGCGTCAGGAGGAAGAACATTCCTTAGGGCATCGGAGATTTCGGGATAAGATTTTTTGCCGTCGGGCTCAAGGAGCTCCGGCAGGATAAAATTCTCCGCCTGCGTACCTGAAGCGAGCCCGGAGCGCGAGAGATCGACGGGAGGAGAAATTGATTTCTCAATACCTGTCCTGTAATCGAGCGACACGATTTCATCGCTGACGAGAGTTCGTTTCGCACATATGACGCCGCCTTCCGCAGCGTAAAGATAAGTGAGCGAGTCGTTCTGCCACAGAATTTTTCCCGACAACAGATCGACGGCGAACACCTTTCCGGCGGTCGGCATGTCGGGCCTGACAAATTGCTGCAGGAGGATGACGTCCTCGTAGATTGTGTTTATCGTAACCCACCAGCCGTTCTCGAAGCGGAGATCTTTCCAGAGAGTTTTTCCCGAACCGATTTCTATACCTGCGAATGAAGCAGTCTTATTGGCAGTGTCACGCAATTCGACCGCGAGCACTCCTTTGCCGGGAAGAAGCCGCCAGACTTTCACGTCGCTCTTGAATTTCCACGATGGAGGGATGTGTCCCCGGAATAATTTCATGACCTGTTAAGATAACCACAGATGCGGGGAGAAAACAAAGCTCCGGTCTAACCGGAGCTTTATCTAGATTACAGAGGGCAACTCTGATGCGGGTTGGCCGCAAAATTGAATCGCGTTATTTAACTAAAATCATTTTTCTCGTTTCAGTGAACGATGACGTCGCAATTCTGTAGAAGTAGACACCGCTTGTCAGCTTACTCGCGTCGAAAGTCAGCGAGTGCTCTCCTGCTTTCTGCTTCCCCTTCATCAGCGTAGCGACCTCTCTTCCGAGCACGTCGTAGACCTTCAGGGTGACGTAGCTGTCGGCTGCAAGCTTGAAACTGATGGTGGTCGCCGGATTGAATGGGTTCGGATAATTTTGCGCGAGACTAAACTCTGTTGGCGTCTCGACAGACCGCGCGATTCCTGTGGCAAGATCAACTTCCCATCCTCCGCGCCCGTGTGTCGCAACACGAAGCGAATGAGTCGCGTACTGGATCGCGATGTCATCGACAACGGCATTGGGCAAACCCGTGCCGAGTTTCGACCAGGTTCCTCCACCGTTCGTGGTGATGTAGACTCCGTCGTATGTGCCGGCGTAAATGTATCCTGTCGTCGAATCGACGCAAATATATTTGGCCGGTTCACCGTTAAATCCGTTTGATGTTGATCCGATCGGGGTCCAACTCGTGCCATAGTTGGTCGTCTTCATGACTTCCGGACTCTGGAGCATGGCGAGGTATGCGACGCCTTTTTGCGTCGGGTCCGCCGTCACGCGGGCGAAGTCGTTCGTGGAATCGCCGTTGATCGTTATATCCATCCAGGTCTTGCCGCTGTCCTGGGAAACGTACAGGAAGCTTCCGGCATCGCCGCCCCGGTATCCGCTTATTCCGGCATAAAGCACGTTCGGCTCGGCTGCAGAGAGCGCCATGGTTGTAACGAGATCCCCTGTACCCTTCACCGCGGCACTCACCGCGGACCAGTTGGTACCTTTGTTTGTGGTTTTGTAGGCTCTGTCGGTTGCCGTATAAAGTATGCTCGTGTTGTTTGGATCGAGCTGGTACGGAGTTGTCCAGTAGCCGTCTCCATTCAAGCCTGTGACGATTGGAGAAAAGCCTGATCCTCCATTCATCGATCTTACAAGGGCACCGTTCACATATTCTCCGTAGACAATGTTCGAGTTGGTCGGATCCACCGTCACATATCCGCCGTCCCCGGAATATATTTCGGACCAGTTGTTGGAAGGCGAAATATTTCTATCGGTCCCGTTGTCCTGTGCGCCGGCATATGTGAGCGACGAATTTGAAGCGTCGATCCCGACAGCGTAGAACTGGGTCACCTGAAGATTTGTATTGCAGTCGGAGAAAGTCGTGCCGCCGTCCGTGGTTTTCCAAACACCTCCGTCGTCTCCTAGGAAGAAGTTGCCCGTGCCCGGCATGAACGAGAGTGCATGCTGATCGGGATGCACATTCCCTGTGCTGTAGGCCTTCGTGAGATTGGTCCATGTGGAACCGCCGTCTGTCGATTTCCAGAGATCGATTCCACCGACATACACGACACTCGCGTTTGTCGGGTCCACGGCGACCATGTTATTGTACCAACCCTGCCCGCCGCCGTAATCGGAATTGATCTGCATAACTGTCCAGGAGGATCCGCCGTCTGTCGTTTTGAATGCCCTTGTCGTGTCGCTGCTTGGCTTCAGGGGATTTGTCCCGTTGATACCGACGTACAAGACCTGGTTGTTGTTCGGAGCCGCGGCGATTGAAATTCGAGTGATGTATTTAGATGCGGGGAGTCCGGCGGAAGTTCTTGTCCAGGATGTGCCGCCGTTGATGGACTTAAATACGCCGAAGCTGGTGTCGAACGGATCCGAGAACGAGCTTCCCTTCACAGCGTAGACAACACTGGCGTTGGTCGGATCGACTGCCAGGTCCTGAACGGCGCCGGCATATCCGATGCTGTCGACTGGGGTGAGATTCAACTCGCCCCACGACTGGCCCGCATCGGTAGACTTGTAGATATCATAGTAACCACAGGTATAGACTACGTTGTGGTCCGATGGAGCGACCTCGACTTTCCCGGTATAATACAAGGAACCGGGTAAATGTATCTGCGCCCAGGTTGTCCCGCCGTCGGTCGACATGTAGAAGCCTGAACCCGGGTAGCTATCGATTGAGAAATGCAATTCGCCCTGACCGTAATAAACAATCTGGTCGTTGGTCTGGTCGACGGCAACGCTGCCCGATGCGAGGCGCGGAAGATCATCAGTGAGTGGATTCCACGTCGTACCACCATCGGTTGTCTTCCACAAGCCCCCGCCCGCCGCCGCTGCATATACGATGTTTGCATTGGTAGGATCCACGGCGAGGGACGCGACTCTACCTGAAGACACGCCGGTGTTGAACTCCATGTTGATCGGCTGCGGGCCGAGCGTAGTCCAGGTTGCGGATTGAGTCCGGTAAAGCCGTCCAGTACTGCTTGTATATTTCAGCGATTTCAGTTCGGCCGGAACGAGCTTTACGTATTTTATGGCATCATGATCTTCTCTGCTGCGCTGCTGGGATTTTACAACACCCGTACACCAGAGGACCAGGATCAGAACCGTAATGCCTAGGGTTGATCTCATCGCACTTCTCCATATCATTTATTTTGAAAAGGTCTCTCGAGCTTCTTAGTTCCTTCGACTGCAATCAAGAATTCACGGGTGTATTTTGTGCCCGCTCTACTGGTGACGGTAACGGTATGCCGCGTAACGCCGACTTTGAGCAGGATAGCACAACTTAGCTTGTACCAACGCTCTTTGCCGGAATGGGTTGATCCGGCAAGACCAAGCGCATTCCTCTCGCTCAAGGTCGGGATACAGATTTCGATCTCCGATGAGTCGATCACAGCACCCAAAGGCTCGACAGTAGATTTAACGAACAAATGTATGTCCGCAGTTCCAAGATTCGGGAGGTTAATAGTATAAAGGGGGGAAAGCACTTTTCCGTCGAAATAATAGAATTCCGGTCCTCTGTGCGGCGCGAAGAGAACGGCGAACATCAAGACAGCGTTGATCATATATATACCTTTTCTTTCCGTGTGCATCCGCGGGAATGGAAATTTAAGCTTTTCGTCGTGGGATGTTAACCGCAGGGGTGAATAAAATCAAGCTTGCCGGCACGCGAGATTGATGACTCTCACGCGCCGACAGGGAAACAAATACGAAGTTAGGTTAACCTTTCACTGATCACGCATCTCGTCGGCGGAATTCTCAGCGACCTCCCGATACATGCTCTGACGCACGCCTCTTCACTTCAACACCAGCATTTTTCGAGATTGGACAGAAGTGCCCGCTCTCACGACGTATACATAAACGCCGCTCGCAAGTCCGCTTGCGTCAAATGAGACCGAATGCTCTCCAGCTGTCTCTCTCTCATTGACTAGTGTCTTCATCTCTCTCCCCAGCAGGTCAAATACTTTTACTGACACAAAGCTATTCTGAGGTAGTCTGTACTGAATTACGGTCGCCGGATTGAATGGGTTCGGATAATTCTGTGAGACCTCGAACTGTTTCGGTGTAAGTTCGACCGGCTCTCTGACAGGCGTCAGGAAGCTGGCATAGGCCCTGATTAAATATAGGTACAACGTGTCCGTCGATGCGTTGAGATAATACCAGTTCGCGCCGCTGGATGCACCTCCGAGGTATGTGAAACTGTGATACGCAGAAGCACTTGGGTACTCGGTTATCATGACTCCCGGTGTCGACGGGTCCGAACCGATAATAAATCCGACCACGAATGGATTTTCTATCGAGATCGTGTCGCTTGTGAGATTCACAGTCGCCCAGTTTTGATACGGAACGGGATACGGCACCGTTGTCGTGGTACCGATCGTCGCTGCAAAAGCAGGAGAAAGTTTCTTACCTAGCGGAGATGGTCTGACGACATCGGTGTATTCCCACACCCCGCCGGTAATCGATCCTGCGCGCCTCAGGGCGATTCTGACCGAATCGAGTACCGCTCCGTTTGCCCCGTCAAATGTAACGCAGACTGTGTCTGACTGTGAATATGAGGTGAGATATCCGATCGGCTCGGTCGTGTCCCATTTGAATTCTGTAGGTACAACTGTTCCCGCAGAAGTATAGCTGACCGAGTAATCGTTTGAATGGTCCGTATTTGTAATTGCAAAATCTACTTCCGAGTATGTCGAGCCAAATTCAGGAACTGTAAACTGAACGCCCGGAGTTACATCGGCGACTACGGGTGTGCCGCTCCCTTTCTCGATCGCTTTTATGACTATTGCCGAATTTCCGGTGGTGAATGAAATAGAAAGATTCGAACCGCCCCTGTAAATCAAATACTCGCTTCCGAGATGGGATATCACGCTTGATCCCGATGCGTTCGGGTTGAGATAAGTCGGACCTTCTCCCTTCGGTAGATCAGGATAGAGATATCCGTAAGCAGGATCCACACTTCTGTCGTCAAGTATATTTGCGATTGTCCAGTTTCTGAAAATTGTGTCGAAAGTCAGAGACGATCCGAAGGCAGCGAAACCGGCGTTGAGTCCGTCTATGCCATGCAGTGTACTTGCGACGATATCTTTAAATACGCCGATTCCGATTTGATCCCGGATGTAAGTCATAAACCTCGCCGACCTCGAGTAATCGTTCAGTACCTTCACGTTGTCGGTTGTGCGCCAGTCAAAGAGATAATGATTGGTTTCACCGACGAAGTACGACTGTTCGTAAATCGGGAATCCGCAGTTTACCTCCGCGAGAGTTGAGCAGCCTTCATTTACGAAAGTGATTTCGTTCGGATCGTAATTCCAGTGGATCATGTGCTGGAATTCGTGCGCGGTGGTCGACATCGCGTCTTGTATTCCGGGTGCCGAAGTAAGGACTGCCGGGTCCGCGTCGAGATAATATATTTCTGCTTTGTTGCTGTTAGCCTGGCTCACTTCGTTCAGACTTGAAAAGTATCCCGCGACATAACCTCCCGTGCCGTTCCATCCGTCGATTATGTTCAAGATCAGGATAATGATCAGCGAATCGTTGTCCACGTCGGGAGGATTGCCGAATGTCTCCACATCGGTCCGGTAGATGCCTTTCGAGGCATTCGCGGGAGTGCGGTTGTCGAAGTTGTTCTTCACCGAGTCGACCGCCACCTGCGTCACCCTTCCATTGCTCCACAGTGAGTCTTCGACAAAGATGTAGCAATGAACGCCGACCGCCCTGCAGGTCGAATTGACGGTATACTCGTTATTGAGTACGAAATTGTGGGCGTACCAGTTGTGCGTGCTGCCGACCGTGAAACCCCATGAGCCGGTTTTCTGAAGCCTCATCGTCCGCATTTCATCCGGATGAGTCTTCAAGTATTCGCGGACCTGTTCTTCCTGTTTCCACAGAAGGTGGCTTCCGGCGATCGGATACACCGCCCTCCCTCCCGGATCTTTTTGAATCACGGCGCCGATTGATTGACTGAATGCCGGGATCGTATACATCAGCGAAAAAAGAATTATCAGCCCTCTGAATTTGAGATTCATTTCTGCTCCTTAAGAGATTGAGTATCGACTGTTATTTCATGAGCTCCGCTCGAATGACGTGTATGGACTTTCCTCCCGGAACTGCAAACACGGAATCGTAATGTACCTCAACAGATCTTCCCTGGAGAGTCATCAAGAAATTCGTCAGAGCCGTGTCCGCGGCTATCGTCAGCATTTGTTTACTCGTGAAAAGTGACAGTGAGTCGTCGGACTCTCCGCACGCTCCGGAATATTCCAGCGCGAGTCGTGTGAACGGTTCATTCCCAATGACATAAATGGTTCCGGCCGCGCAACTTTCTTTGTGATTCTGGCGATCGTCATTTCCACCGAACTGTCTTGTCGACCCGCATGAAACAAAGAGAATCGCTGCTGCCAGTACTGTTAGTCTTAATGGTGATTTCAGATTCGCGCGTAGCTCCCTTCGAAAGATAATAACTATACAAACGTTAAAGTCAAATGTGTGAAAACAACCCGTTTTTATACAAAATAGTTTGTCAACACCGTATTTATGGCTTGCATTTTCGAGAGCCGTCCCCTTATTTATTCCGCAATTGGCGCGCGCACTGCCGCCAGGATTATTGAAAACCAAGGGAAATTCCACCTCAAATGACAGAAATGAAGCTGCATAGAGAACTAGAGAAATTCAGGTATTTGGACCTGCCGATCTGCGAATTGAATCCGAAGATCAACGGTACGTTCCACAAACTCATACGCAAAGTCGAATCGGAAGCATCGAGAAAGAAAATTAAACTCCGTCCGGAATTCTATCTCGGGACCGGGTGGGGTTGCGTAAACAAGAGCATCTCAATCGAAATCCCGTTCTGGTTCCAGAGCGAATCGCTGATGGAGATTGAAGACGAGATGGCATATGACGGAGTCGAAAGCGAAAGCGAGATAAAGATGGGACTTCGCCACGAGTTCGGGCACGCGTTGAATTACGCCTACAAACTCTATCTCGATCCGGAATGGAAGAAGTTGTTCGGAAATTTCAACAAGAAATATTCCGATTCATACCGCTTCAATCCATGGAGCAAGCGTCACGTAAAACATCTTCCCGATTATTACGCGCAGAAACATCCGGACGAAGACTGGGCAGAAACTTTTGCTGTTTGGTTGACTCCGGGAAGCAACTGGAGGCGCGTATATGCGAAGACGCCCGCGTTAAGAAAACTTGTATATGTCGACAAGAAGATAAATGAGATAGCGGGCAAGCCTCCGCTGACTACAAGGACGAAGCGGGATGTTCCCATCGAGGACGTGAAACTCACGGTGAGGGAATTTTACGAGGCCGACTACGAGGACGTGAGCCCGTCGGAACAGCTTATCGAGGACGTGGACGCGATGAAGCGGATATTCCCGAACGGGTTCAGGAGCAAGAGGAACCTGCGAGAAGCGTGGAAGCTTGTTCATAAATATTCGCCTCTGCTGGTGGCAAAATTGTCCGACGAGCTGAATGTCCCCCGCCATTCAGCTGCGAGAGTATTGAGACTCCTTGAAAGCATCTGTAAGACTTACGATCTGAGGATCCGGCAGGGCGACGAAGAAGAAAAGATTATAGGAGTTTCGGTTTATCTTTCAAGAAAATTCAGCCAGGATTGATTTCCGAACGGGGGAGGAATGGGAATTGCGGAGAATGTCGCGGGGATAAAAGCGCGCATTCGCGATGCTCTTGCAAGGAGCGATAATCCGGTTCGTGATGTCAAGCTAGTTGCGGTATCCAAAACATTTCCTGCGGAAAGAATTTCGGAAGCGGTCAATTCGGGACTGTACCGGTTCGGGGAGAACAGGGTTCAGGAACTTGCCTTGAAATGGAAGGCGCTTCCGGGATTGAACATCGAATGGCATTTCATCGGACATTTGCAGACCAACAAAGCAAAGAAGCTTGCAGAAATTCCTACAACACTTATTCACTCTGTCGACAGACTCGAAGTCGCCCTGGAGCTCGAGAAGCAGCTGCAAAAACTGGGTGAAGGACGGGATGTGCTTGTCGAAGTAAACACATCCGGCGAACGGACCAAGAGCGGGATAAATCCTGCAGGCGCCGAAGGTCTTCTGCGCTCGATGAAGGATCTGTCCTCGCTTAGGGTGAAGGGACTGATGACGATAGGAGCGTTCACGGAAGATCGGAACGCAGTCAGGGAGTGCTTCCGGATGCTCCGCAGGATCTTCACGGACATCAGGGACACGAGTATTCACGGCGTAGAAATGGTTGAGCTGTCGATGGGAATGTCAGGCGATTACGAAATAGCAGTCGAAGAAGGTGCGACGATTGTAAGGATAGGGACGGCGGTGTTTGGACAACGAGCAACGGCGGTTTGAGTACATCCTTCCGCAGCCTCGCTGCTTGATAATCTTAGCGGAATCTTCAATATTCAAATTATCGAATCCTGTCGTGTAATTTTTCCGAGTAATAGCGAAAGAAAGCTGCAGGGATTGAAAAGTTACTCTTGGGCTGCCCAGCTGATTTTGATTTGCTGGCTGTGCAGTTATTCCCGATCATCGGCGCAGTCAATCTCATGGACCGCTGTTAAGGGGCCATATTCTGGCAACGTAATGATATTGACCGTGGACGCGCCGGGGTATGTGTTTGCGGCTACGCAGACTGCAGGTGTGTTTCGTTCGACAGACAAAGGTTCGACATGGGAAGCTGTGAACACCGGACTTAACTGGGCGTACCTCTCGACTTTTGCAGTGGACTCTTCGAATGTTCTTTACACGGGAAGCAACGTCTTTCCCGGCTTCTTCAGGACCACAGACGAAGGTGAGTCGTGGACGAGGACCAATCTTCCGGGTGGAGCGCAAATCGCGACGATCATCTCAGGAGATCGTCTTTGTGTGGGAGGAACTCAAAGCGTTTCCATCTCAACTGACCGCGGAGACAGCTGGTCTTCCTCGATAGTCACATCGGATCCGGTGAGTGTGCTTTCGATTGCCGAAGACAGTCTTGGGAATATTTATGCCGGACTTCAGGCGATCTGGCCGCGGACCAAGCCGCCGTACGGAGGTGGAGTCTACATCTCATCCGACAGCGGGAGGACATGGCATCTGTACGGACTTGAATTGACATCGATCCTGTCGATTGCGCGCGCCGGAAACGGCCGAATGTTCATCCTGGTTCCATCGGGTATCCTTTCAGCGGTTCCGAAGGACTCAAATTGGACGAGAGACGTACTGGGTTTGCCAAGCGCGAATGTGGCGAGTCTTTTTACCGATCACTCAGGTGATCTGATTGCCGCAACAAATTCCGGGGACTACAAGTACATACTTGCTCATGGCTACTGGACCCAGGTGACTCCCGCCTTGTCGGAGGTTAACGTTGCCGCGGCCTGGTATGAACCCGGCACGACAGAGTACGTTATCACAGAGCGGAACGGGGTCTTCAAGCTTGATGCGGCAAACGAGGACTGGGCTCAGTGCGGAATTGTACCGAGTCAGGTTCTCTCCCTGGGCCGCGACCAGGCTGGAAATTTTTATGCCGGAACGAACGACGGAATCTACAAGCCCGCCGCTCCCGGGACCTGGATTCGCGTCAGCAACGGATTGAATTACGGAAGTGTCTACAGCATTCGGTCCTCGTCCTTCCTGGGGCGCATCTATGCGTCAACTTCCGGCGGATCTTTCTACTCGTCGGATTCGGGGCGATCATGGAACACACTTTATCCCGGCTGGTCTTTTGATCTCATTGAAACACGGATTGATCAAATGTTTGTCAGCTCTACCGGCAGCGTAGTTTCTTCTTCGAACGGCGGGCACGACTGGTCGCGACCGAACGACATTTCCCTGCCGTCAACGAACATATACTGCCTGTCTGCCGGCTCCGACGGGTCGATCTACGCGGGAACGATGTTTGACGGAGTTTTTCAAACGACGGACGGCGGAAATTTCTGGAACCAGGTCGGATTGTCATCACCGCTAATGTTTAACACGGTGAGAGTCCTTCAAATTGACCCTGGCGGAAGAATGTTTGCAGGGACAGATTCGTCCGGTGCATATTACTCGGATAACGAAGGGGTCGATTGGACCCACATTCCATCGCTTGGCAACTCGGACATTTCATCCTTCCTCGTGAATCAAGAAGGCAATTATTTTGCGGGAACGCTGGACCGGGGTGTCTTTATTTCGACGGACCGCGGGGAAACATGGACGAACGTCGACCAAGGTTTGACCGATCAGAATGTCTTATCAATTCTAATGGATCCTCAGGGATACCTGTATGCCGGGACGGATAGCGGAGTTTTTCGGAGCACAGGTGTGATCACCGCAGCGATACGGACAACTCCACGCGTCTATTCTCTCAAACAGAATTTTCCAAATCCGTTTAATCCAGCGACAGTGATCAGCTATAAGTTACCAGCCAATAGCTTTGTCACCTTGAAAGTGTATGATCTCATCGGAAGAGAGATTACAACTCTTGTCAACGGATTAGAGTTGGCTGGTGAACATGATGTAAGGTTCGACGGCCGGGAGTATGCAAGCGGAGTGTATTTCTACCGGATTATAGTTCTCACGGGATCTGGTCCCGCAATCACAGAAACCAGAAGAATGCTGCTCCTCAAGTGAACATATACTCGGGTCGAATGAATTGAACGCGGATTCGATCTATAAAGCAGGTGGCAAACTTCGCGGCGCAACCGCAGTTCTGCTGGCGGTTCTTTCGATTTTGTCGTCGGGCTGCAACAGCCCGTTCAAGCCGGATGTGAATATTACACCGAAGCTTGTTGTTTATTCCATCCTCATCGCGAACTCGAAGGACGTGTACGTCAGGGTGACATCAGTCAAGGGATCGCAGTCGGACAGCGTCGGTGAACCGGTACATGGCGCTACCGTCGTACTGAGCGGAGGATCAGGACCGGATATCACCCTCATCGACACGACCGGAGTGATAGACGGCGACACTGTTTCCTTTTACTTCGTTCAGACCGAGGTAATGCCTTTCGGGAATTACACTCTGTCGGTTCTCAAGAATGGTTATCCGCCGGCTGTCGCCCCGGTAAGTGTTCCGGGGAGCAATGTGACGGTTCCGGATCTATCGACTTATTCAGATCTTCGCCGCCCGGCAATCGCTACCACACCACTGGTCTTCAATGTACTGCTTTCCGGTTCGACGAGGGCCGAGTTTGCCCGGCTTTACGTTGAATACAGGGGCTTCGACAGCAGCGGGAATTTTCAAAGCGACATCATCCCGATCAATCAACAGACCTCACCCGACCCATTCCGCGAAGCGACGGCGGGAAACACGGACGAAGAATTCTCAATTTCAGATTACGCCAGCGCATTCAAATCAGCCCAAGCTCTCGGGGGGAATTTGAAGCGGGTCCATTTCTACACGGACATTGTTGTCACTCAGATCGACGATCCTCTTTACAGGTTTTACATTACGTCGAACCGCGAACTCGATCCGCTGTCGATGCGGACAGACAAGATCATTTTCTCGAACATCTTCAACGGCCTGGGAGAAGGTATAGTAGCAGGTGCAGCGGTCGACACGACAAGGATTTTCCTGTTTTGAGGAAGAAACTCCTTTCGATCTCAGTCCTTTTTATTTTGGTATTACTCCATCCGGATGGAACCTTTGGACAAGGAAGGAGCGTGACAATAAAAGGATCGGTAGTCGACAGCGCGAGCGGAGAGCGAATTCCTTACGCGACCGTCTCCATCGTCGGCACCTCCATAGGAACAGTTGCGGACATCAACGGCTACTTCTTCTTGAGAAATGTCAAGCCGGAGCAGACGAGACTGCGCGCGTCGGCCATCGGTTACAGGTCGAAAGATTTCGAACTCCCTG
Organism: Candidatus Kryptoniota bacterium; assembly: GCA_036567965.1. Lineage (NCBI taxonomy): Bacteria > Pseudomonadati > Candidatus Kryptoniota > Candidatus Kryptoniota bacterium. Next base: position 122,433 of record DATCTN010000015.1, on the reverse strand, counting down.
ATTCGTTGAAGGAATCGACTACCGTTCGCCTCGCGATCCCTGAGTCTCCCAAGACAATGCCGGCTGTTGAGGTCACCGGAGAGTCATACGTCGGCGGTGCGAAAGTCGCGGGCACAACGATTATAACTTCCGGAGAACTGCAGAGAAATGTCGGCATGTTCAAGAATGACGTTGTACAATATGTCACGCAGCTTCCGGGTGTCGTCACAGTCAGCGGAATTTCCAGCCAGTACTATGTAAGGGGAGGAGGTCCGGATCAGAACCTTGTTCTCATCGACGGCATGCAGATCTACAACCTGTCGCATGCGTTCGGGTTGTTTAGTTTTGTGGACCCGATGATAGTTAAGGTCGCGGATTTCAGTACCGGAGGATTCCAGGCGCAGTATGGCGGAAGACTGTCGTCAGTATTCGACATTCAGACGATCGACGGCGATAGATACAATTACAGAGCGAAGGGCACGCTCGACCTTCTCTCGTCGGATTTTTCTCTAACCGGTCCGTTTTCGTCGGGAGGAAACACAAGCTTCGTGCTATTTTACCGCCGCCCGTTGTTCCAGGACGCTCTTCAAAAATTCTATGGACTCGGACTCCCTTTCGACTTCTACGACGGTTTTGCAAAAGCCACAGTGGAATCATTTGGAACGGGACATGTCTCCGCAGAATTCCTGACTAATGCGGATATGATCTCCGGTTCCAACAGCTCCGAGCCGGATTTCAGGTGGACCAACAACTCCGCAGCGGTTTCCGGCAGCTATCTAGTAGGCGACCAGTACGACATGAGATTTTCGATCTCGACTTCAACATACAAGGCGGAGCAACTTCCGAAAGATGCACAGTATCTCAGCTACCAGCTCAGCGAAGTGTCGAGCCCCTCGTTGTACGCGGAGGTAACGTCGTATTCGATAGCTCGGAACGAGTTCAACATCGGACTGTTATTCAATTTCCCCACGTATAATTACACTTTTACTAATAAGTACGGCACCGTGATACAGCAATCGCTCTCGGAGACCGAACCGCAGGTCTGGGCAAAATACAATTTCCATTTTGCAGGCGGACTATCATTCGAGCTGGGACTCCGATCAGATCTCCAGAGGGCATTCGAGGACCTCGCCGGTGAGCCGAATGGTTACATAGCGGAACCCCGGATTACGCTCGGGTACGATTTCGGAGAACCCGTTTCCGTCTATGCCACATGTGGGATCTATCACCAGAGACTGATGAATCTGAACGACGAAAATATGGTATTCACTCCTTTCGACGTCATCGCTCCTCTTCCTGAAGGGAGCGGGGATGAGCAATCGACTCAGTACGTACTGGGGGTCAAATTGAATCCAAACGTTCTCACTTCCGCAAGAATAGAAGTTTACTACAAGGATTTCAGGAATTTAGTTGCGGTTAACCGGGACAAGGTGTACGAATATGAGAACGACTTCATATTCGGAAGGGGAGAAGCGTACGGTGCGGACGTGAGTTTCAGATACGACGCAGGGGAGAGCTCTTATCTTGAAGGGAGCTATTCATTCAGCCGCACAACTAGAATGTTCGACGGCTTGACATATTTCCCACGATATGACCTTCGCCATCAGTTGAACATCTCCGCGGGCATGCAGCTGCTCAGGAAGTTCTGGCTGAGAGCGAGGTGGAAGTTCTCGGGCGGGCTTCCGTATACTCCGGTCGACGGATATTTCGGGCTCGCTCAAATTAATCCCCACAACTTGCCTGATTACACCGGCCAGGCCCTATCCAGCCAGGTCTTATTCGGCAGCCTGAACACATCAAGGCTTCCGGGTTATCAAAGTCTCGACCTGAGCGCGTCGTACGATTTTGAGATCGATCCGGCACACTTCACGCTCCAGGGTACGCTGGTCAACGCGTACAACAAAAGAAATGTGTTCTACATTAACAATATTACCGGCGACGTAGTGTACCAGCTCCCGACAATCTTCAACTTGTCGCTAAGTTGGGGAATCTGAAGATCAGGAGAAAGGAAAGTCGGGAGAGCAATTTTGCGCGCCGTTGGTTCGGGGAAGCGAAAATAATTTGAGGGGTAAAAGAATTGGCGGGCGCCTCTCTGATCGGCCGGATCTCCCGATACGAAGGAAGATAAACGTATTTCGAAGAATCGCAGCGATCGCAGTACCGGCAGCAGACTATCAAGCGCTAGTTCACGGTAATCCGCACGGTTGAACTTCTCACGGTCTTGTTTTTTCTTTCGGCGATGATGCTGAACGCGTGTCCTCCCGGTAACAATGCCCAGCGCGCTATCTTGGTATCCGATAATTCAGCGTACAATTTGCCGTCGACGAGCAGTTTGACATCATGGTACGCTGGACCGGCGACGACAGCCACATCCAGCATTTGAAATTCTCTTCTGAGTGACGGATCGATTTTGAAGACCGCTCCATTTTCCGGCGCTGAGATTCCGAACTCGACGGCAGCCGGCCGCTGAAGATCCCCGGTCGAACTGACCGGCGTCCCGAGACGCGCACGCGGTCCTGGTACCGGAAGCCGATTGCGGCGTCCCTCCTCCCGCTGCTCGAGCCAGGAATCATAGCTGGGCGGCAGTACCTCGATGGTCTCTGTCAGAAGCGATCTTCCGCGGATCGGCCCACGGGCGGGCTCTCCTGTCCGTGCATCTACAAGAATCTTCAGGTGCATGTCGCACGTTTCAGTCGGTTCAGTTCCTCGAATGAACACTTCATCCATGGTGCCGGTACACGCGTTCCCCGGGAGTTTTCCTGAGAGCGCACAGACTTTCACGTGAACGATCCCCTCTGGAACACGGAAGCCCGACCAGTTCCCCGATTGTTCGAGGTAAAGCATGACATCCCTGAATAGCATACCGGCACCGGTAATCCCTGAAATGGTTCGCATCGGTTTAGCGTCGAAGTTGCCTGCCCATACGCCGACCGTCCATCTGGGTGTAAATCCAACCGTCCAATTGTCTTTATAGTCCTTGGAAGTTCCCGTTTTCACGGCGCAGGGGAACGGCAGACTCACCGGCGAATCTATCCCGAATGCCGGGGCGCGGGCGTCCTCGTCGCTGAGTATGCTCGTGATGATGTAAGCCACTTGCGGTGAGAACACGCTCCTCGCGACTCCAGCCGGCACGGAACTGTCGGGTGAGGTGAAAGGTTTCTCGACTCCGTTAATGTTTCTTATTGCGAGTATGATTTTATCCGGAATATAATTCCCGCTGCGTGCCAGCATGGAGTACGCTCTTGTCAGCTCAAGAAGCGTCACTTCACCATCTCCAAGCGCAAGGCCGAGACCGTAGTATGACGCGGGCCTGTCGAGCGATGCCAGGCCGGCGTCGTGAAATTTCGCGAGGACGGCATCAAGCCCGAGCTTGTCAGCCACCCTCACCGCGGGGACATTGTACGAACAGCCGAGCGCCGTCCTTAACCTGACCGGCCCGTGAAACCTTCTGTCGTAGTTTTGCGGAACGAAAGTGCCGTTTTGGGTCGGAGCGGCGAAAGGGATGTCCGGGAGCACTTCTGCAGCGGTCATTCCTGCTTCCAACGCTAGGCCGTACACGAACGGCTTCAGCGCCGAGCCAGGCTGCCTCTTCGCCAGAGCACCGTTGAACTGACCGTCATGAAGTGAATCGAAATAGTCCACCGATCCCGCGAGAGCTATCACTTCACCCGTCAAATTGTCAATGACAACAACCGATCCGTTTGTGACATGTGACTTCCGGAGAGACGCAATATGTCCCTTGAGAAGAATCTCTACCGTGTTTTGGATCTCGTAGTCGAGCGTAGTTCTGATCGAAGAGATCCGGGACCGTTCGTCCGCGGGAATTGAGTTCAGAACCATCTCAGTAAAATGCGGGGCCCTCAGCTGGCGGTCGGGATCCTGCAAAATTATTCGTTCGTCCGCTGCACGCCCGCATTCCTCTTTCGTGATGTAATTTTCCGAGAGCATTCGCTTAAGAATGATCAGCTGTCGTCTCTTTGCTTTGTCGATTCCCTTGTATGGATTGGACATACTAGGTGAATTTGGAAGGCCGGCGAGGAATGCGGACTGTGCGAGAGATAGGTGAGCTGCAGGCATTCCAAAGTAGAGGCGCGATGCCGCCTCAATCCCGTATGTGCCGTTTCCGTAGGGAACGCGGTTGAGATACTCGACGATGATGTCCTTTTTGGAGATAGTCTTCTCCAGCCGGATTGCCCGCCAGCCCTCGATCATCTTCCCGAATATTGTCCGCGGCTCATGGTATATGTTTCTCACAACCTGCTGGGTGATCGTCGATCCGCCGGCGACAAACCGTCTTGACCTGATATCCTGGACGAAAGCTCTCGCAATTGAGAATGGATTTATCCCGGGGTGCGAATAGAAATACCTGTCCTCAGCTGCGATCGTAGCATCGATCAAGTGTTTTGGAATTTCATCCGGGCGGAGCCAGTACGCTCTTCCTCCTTGGTCAGACAGGACCTCTCTCAGGGTTCTGTCGTTTCTGTCTGTGATGCGCATGGATATTACTGGAAGAGGCGACAGATCTTCCTCTGGTATTGGAACAAAAAAAGAAAAAATGAAAGCGGCAGCGGCAATCATCACGCCGCTTTCAAGAGGTCTTAGCCTGAGAAGTCTGATCAGCCTTCTCATTTAACGATCACTGTCCCGTGCACAGTCTGACCGAAAACGTCCGGTGCATACATCTCTTCCGCGTGGGTCGACGGCATCGAGAATGTCCCGTACGTCGCGGCCCGCACCAGATAAGAATGATAATGTGTTCCCGCGTCAAGGGTATTCGCGAAAAGAAGCACGCGGTCGTCTTTCTGTTCGACATGGTTGAATCCGCCCGACCAGTATTCGGTTTCATATTCGTCAGGATTATCCAGGCCCTCACTGAGAAATCCGCTTTCGGTGTCGAAGGTCAGATTCACGGTTTCAGTACCCGCAGGTATCGGATCGTCGACTACCACAAAATTTCTCTCCTGCGCCACCACAACTGTGATGGTCACTTTGTACATCGATCCGGCTGAAAGCAAATACTCTCCGTCTGCCGATTTCTGTGCCGGCTTGCCGTCTGCCGTCGTGATCACCTTCAGTACTGCGATTCCTTCATCGCGGTAGAGCGTGTCTCTCTTCGGATAGTAATTCATTCGGATGCCGTAGTAGAGTCTCCCGGCGCCGCTTTTCTTAATGCTGATGGGTAGAGCTTTGTCCTTCGTGAACTCGCCAAGGGGCACAGACTCCGCCACTGTCTTGAACTCTCGTCCCTTGAACATCGAGTCCAGGATTTTCCGGCCTGCAATCGAAATGTGGGCGGTGAAATCCGGATTCTCTTTCTCGAAGGCAGAGAAATAATCCGACAGCGCTGCAACTACGTAAATATTTTCCTGTGTCGATCGCCATCTCCCGATCTTGCCTTCGCGCATGATCCAGCTTGTGACTTTCGCAAGGAACGGATCGCGATATCCGGTCTCGAGCAGCGCCTGAAGTATTATCGCGGTCGTCCTCGTGTTTGTGCTGAAGACCCACTTCAGTCCCTCCCAGTCGGGTTCTTCGAAATGCGCCGTTGTCCCATCGAACTTGGCCATGTTCAGGAGAGCTCTCGTAATCTCGTTTTGCATGCCGAACATCGCTCCTGAATTTCCGTTTCCTTTGTGTATGGCCTCGAGAAGGAAAGCTTTCGCAAAGAGCGGAAGCGTGTTCCTCGAGACGTACAGCTGTTCGACATACGCCGGCTCCGGATGGCCGACACAGGCAAGCGCGTAGACAATCAACGCCCGGGTCGCCAGGCGGCACGGCTCTCCGCCAGGAACGTACTTTTGATTCTGAATGTCTCTCAGATAATTGCTGCAGTATTTTACGGCATTATCCAAAACTTCCTTGTCAACGCTGTATCCCCGATCCACCGCCTTGCCGAGAACCATTACCGCGTAACCAGTGAGATATGGATAGGAGTACGGGTCGCCTTTCCAGTATGCGAAGCCGCCATCGCCCGTCTGGAAACGGGAAATCTCGTCGATGACACCCTGCGCGACTGCCCTCATGTCTTTTCCTTCGAGAACGTTCAGCTTGAAAGCCTTGACCATGTCTTCCCCGAGTATTATGGGAAGGACGCAGGAGAGTCTCTGCTCAAGACAGCCGTAAGGATACGTGATCAGGTAATTAACGCTGTTCTCCAACCCGCCGAGTGCTGTGGATGCCGCCGTAAGCTGGATTTCTCCGAGACCAGGATGAATATCCTGCGGAACGATTATCGATTCATTCGCGGAATCCTGGGTGCTCTCGTAAAGTGCGTCCGATTCCTTCATCCTTGGGACTTCAACAGGAATTGTGATGGTCAGTCCGTCGGTGAACTTTCCCATCGCCGCCTGGAAGTTGAAAGTCGCTGGACCGATTTGCTCCGGTGCCTGATAATCGAATCTGATCTCTTTGCTCGCGCCAGGTTCCAGTGAAAACGTCATCGTATCCTTTCCCGAAAGAATCAGGTTCTTGTCCACGGAAGCGAGGAGGACAACGGTGCCGGGCTCTTTGGAGTAGTTTGTAGCGAGAACCCCGGCGCTGAACCTGTCGCCGACGCGCGCGAATCTCGGCAACGCAGCCTGAAGCAGGAATTCCTTGTTCACACGGAACGTGCTTGTCCCGCATCCGAATTCGGAACCCATCGTCAACGCGACGGCCATGACTTTGAACTGGCTCAGGTTGTCCGGGAGTTTGAATCTGATTTTCGCCGTTCCTTTTTCGTCCGTGATAATTGACGCCTTCCAATAAGCGGTAAATCTGAAATCGCCTCTCATCTGAATTTCTGAAAGCGACATTCCGCCGCCGCCTTCATCTTCTCCTTTTTCACCGTAGGAACGCTGCTGGACAAGATGGACGATCGTCTCAGACGTTGTCACGCCGAGCTCTCGCGGTCCGAAGAAAGTCTCGAAGGGGTCGGGCAAAGCGTAGTTGATGAGATTAAGTACACCCATGTCGGCGACGCTAAGCACAACTTCTGCTGCGGTCCCTGCGCCTGAAGCATTCTTAACATTAATCGAAACTTCTACAGAGTCACCGGGGTGATAGTTGTCCTTATCTGTCACAACCGAAACACCCAGGTGTTGAGTCCCGGCATCCACCGGAAGGTTAATATACCCGATCTTGAATGACGGCCGCCCGATGTCCTCGCCCCGCGCGTTCACTTCCTGTACTGCTACACGGCCCTGTAGGAGGACCACCGATACGAAGATATTCGGAAGATCACTCTTTGTGATTGGAATCCTTATGTCGGGTGCACTCCCGACGAGCGTCGTTGTCCACTGCCTCAATATTCCGTCGCGTTCGACCGTCACCAGCGCTCGCGCGTTCTCGTAAGGAGATTTAACCATCACGTGCGCAACGTCGAATGGCTTGTAGCTTTTCCGATCTGAGACAAGATCGATACGGTCATCATCGGAGCGCTGCCAGGCAATGTAGCTGGAACCCGTCACATAGAAGTCGTTTCCTGATTCTATCGGGTTGCCCATCGAATCCGTCGAGCGAACGTTTATCAGGTAATATCCGGCATGCTTGGGAACGTATTCTCCTTCTCGCGGGGAACTGCCGGACGGTACTGTGAAATCCTGCAAGATTGAATCAATCTTGTCCGTCTGCCAGTAGTAACGGCCGTCGGTCTCTGCCCTTCGGACCGAGATCCACTGCCGCTTTACAATCGAGACATGAAGGTCTTCTCCCTGGATAAGCGATCCGTCTGGCCGCGACGCAATTAGATCGAAACGCAAAGTGTCGCCGAGCTTGTTGAAGAAATTGGACTCTCTTATGCCGATATAGAATTGTCCACCGTGAAGCAAAACACTCGCCCTTCCTGTCACACTTCGTCTGCTTTGAGAGGTGGCAGTCGCCTCGAGAAGAAGATTCTGCGTCCCCTTGAGCCGATCCTTTCCAATGGGAAAACTGATCGCAAGCATTCCGTGGTCATCGAGTGTCGTGTCGACTGATGCGAGCATCGTCTCGCTTCTTTCTACGTCCCACCATGATGGACCGAATGAGTAATCCGGATAACCGGGCGGATCGAATGATCCTGGAAACGCACGGAGTGCCCATGATACCTTGTCGTTCCTCATCGGCGCGCCGAAAAGATACCTCGCCGAAATAGTTCCGCGTGCGGTGTCGCCCATCGTATAAGACGGCTGATCGGGAGTGCCGTTTGCGAGGAAACGTACGCTCACTTCGGATTCAGCGGGTCGAAATGCTTCGACACGGAAACTACCCGACGCGACTTCGATCATCCCTTCAGGACTCTTCTTCTGATCTTCGTCTTCGTAATCGTATTCGGAACCTCCGTACTCGAGCCCCGACTTCCTGGTGAAGACATGTATCCTGTAGTCGCCGAGATGAGCGTTGGGACTCATCTCGAAGGAGAGATCGAATGATCCGAAAGGAGAGACGGTCATCGTGTCGGTTTGGACCTCTTCGTTCATCGGGTCCATTACTGCGACGAGGACTTTTCTTCCTACCGGCAATTTCCAGTCATCCGATATTCTTTGTCTGACGATTCCCTTAATCTGGACCTCCTCGCCGGCCCGGTACAAACCCCGGTCAGTGAATACAGTGCCCGAGAGGCTCTGGTATTGGGGGCGCCAGTCGTAATTGATGCCGAATCTCCATGGATCGATACCGGTTCCTTCTTCATTTCGTGTAAAAGCCCAGTCTTCCCCCTCGCGTGCGAAGATCCATATGCGAGGCTGTTGATACTCTTTCGGTTTCATTCCGAGTGTACCCCAACCCGGTGTTGTTGCAAGCCCTGAAGTATCGGTCGAGCCTTTCCACAGAACTCTGTTTTGATCGTCCCTTACCTGTACCTCGGCACCTGCTACCGGTTTCGTATCCTGCAAATGTGTGACCCAGACGAGATTATTTTCCGGCGAAAACTTGGCTGTAATCCCGAGACTCGTCACCTGCAGAAATGCGCTCGAAGGTCCGAAGTCGTTGATAGCCGGTACCGGCTCGCTGATTTCTGCACCGATAAACCCGAACTTCTTTCCGCCCAACGGTTCGTCGGCTTTGAACGTGATATGCGAGAGGGTGTTGTTCTTAATCTTCAAATCCACTTTCCGGTCCACATTTACCCACTGGTCGAAATGACCGGATATGAAGTAAGGTATAACGCTGTCTACAGGAATCGATGCCAGCCGCAGTCTGAAACTCTCCAAATTTCTTACGGCAATCGGATATCGCATCTTGCCATACGCCTCAATGGTTCCTTCGCCGCCTGCCATGTAGAGCCTCGAGGTGTATGAACCCGTCGAGAAAGAAACGGATATATCCTGTCCCAGGGAATTTCCAAATTCATCCTTCAACGCGCCGTCGATCTTAAGGGAATAGGTTGTGTCCGGCAAGAAATCGAGATAAAGCGACGTGCGCGTCCGCGTTCCGTAATACCCTTCGGAATATTCGGACGGAATCTCGATTCCCGGACTGAACGATAAATGCTGTACCAGCTCCTTCATGTCAACCGGGTTTGAGAACACGAGTGTCAGAGCTCCATCAGGTCTGATGCTCTCACTACTTAAACCCTCGAATTTGAAATCGCCCGGAGTCGAAAATGTAATAACCTTGTCAGCCGCGAGCCCGAGATTCCCCACGACACCGGGAAGTCCTGCCTTAAGTTGAACGAAGTACTTGGATCCACCTTCCAGCTTGTCCGTCGGAACGACGAGCAGAATATTTTTCGCGAGGTTGTCCCATCCGAACTTGTCGAGCTCGTCGCCAGTTGGATACCTAACCTGTGACGGAACCGTCATCAGGACGGTGCCGTTGGATTTCATTATCGATATGTATGGCGCGGCACGCGACGGATCCATCGGCTCGTTGAACTGTAAATAAATCTTTGTCTCCGGCCGTATATACGTTGCATTGTCCCTGGGGAGTGTTCTGATTAATTGTGGACGAGGCGTTTCGAATGTCCAGGTGTAATCCTGGCTGAGCGTGCTCCCGTCCAGCGCCTTTGTTCCGGCCGGCACACGCGCGGTGTACGCAGTTGCATAGGGGAGGGTGTCGTTCGGCCAGAATGTCAGCGTGGTCGTTCCAAGCCATCGATACCGTCCCTTTATTTGCGGCTCGATGACAAGCGGACCCGACCCTTCGCCCACCGGGACTTCCTGAAGTGGAACCATCGCCTTGTTGAAGATGACGACGATTGCGTGAGACTGGTCGCGGGTCTCTGTCGCCCCGCTCGGAGTCGCGGAAAGGACTCTCAACGGTTCATTCGTTTGTTGTGAAGTAACTGTCCCGGGGAGATATGACAGGACAGCGAACAAAAAAAGAGCAGACCTTTTCATTTCAGCCACCCATCAATTGATATGATATGCGAGGAAATTAAAAGGAAAGGATTCAAGGAACAACTGTTTTGGCCGAAATTGCAATCCTGCCGTTCTGAATTTGGGCAATATTACATTAGGCCGGACTTCACACATCTTCGTGCGGAATCCTCTCAACCTGATTTTCTTTGAATGTGGAGTTCCGATTCTTCCGTCACTATCCAGCGCCTACTCTTGTTTCTTTTTTAAGTCCGATCTAAATTTGCGTGCACACCAACATCGGAGCGTTGATGGAGACTCGGAAGTATCCTGTTGGCCAAAGCGTCATCCTCACCATAGAAGAACCAATTGCTATTGTGCAGCTTCATCGTCCCGAAGTGCTCAACGCGCTAAATCACGGGCTGATGATTGAGCTCGCAAATTGTCTCGAAGAACTCGACGCGGATACGAAAATCAATTGCATTGTGATAACGGGGAACGAGAAAGCGTTCGCAGCAGGTGCAGATATAAAAGAGATGGCCGAATCGGGAACCATTGAAATGCTCACCCGTGACAACTTCAGTGTCTGGGAAAGGATAAGACGAATCAAGAAGCCGATCATTGCCGCAGTGAGCGGCTTCGCTCTCGGTGGCGGCTGCGAGCTTGCGATGACGTGCGACATTATTATCGCCTCCGAGTCGGCGAAGTTCGGACAGCCGGAGATCAATATCGGTGTAATCCCGGGAGCGGGAGGAACCCAAAGGCTCGCGAGAACTGTTGGAAAATACAGGGCGATGGAAATAGTTCTGACCGGAGAGACTATCGGCGCGGAAGAAGCAGCGCTGCGCGGCCTGGTCAATAAAGTCGTACCCGACGAACTTCTTCTCGATGAAGCGAAGAAGCTCGCGCTTCTCATTGCCTCGAAGCCGGCGTCAGCTGTGAAACTTGCGAAGGAATCCGTGCTGAAAAGCTTCGAGCTGCCGCTCAAGGAAGGTCTCGAGTTTGAACGAAAAAATTTCTATATGCTCTTTTCGAGCGAGGATCAGAAGGAAGGTATGAAAGCGTTTTCGGAAAAACGGAAACCCCGCTGGAAAGGAAAATGATTTCTGGAATGAGTGGTCCCATGAAGCGAAAACTTGATTTCGTGATAAGATCGAGGAACGGCGAGATCGTGTTCGAAGATGATAACATCATCGTGATCAATAAACCGGCCCATCTTCTCGTGCTTCCCGACAGGTACAACCAATCGCTGATAAACCTGTATAACATGCTGAAGGAGGAATTCGGCGAGATCTTCGTGGTACACCGGATAGACAAGGAAACAAGCGGGACGATAATATTCGCGAAGAACGCCGAAACTCATGCGGCACTTAACACCCAGTTTGAAGGAAGGGAAGTTGAAAAGAGATACGTCGCGATCGCGGTTGGGAATCCCGATGAGGCCGAGGGGAAAATAGAGGCCCCCATTTCTGAAAGCCAGACACATCCGGGCGTTATGAAGATTAACAAGAAACACGGGAAACCTTCGGTTACAAATTACAAGGTCGTCGAAATGTTCAATGGGTACGCCCTTGTGGAAGCAAAACCCGAAAGCGGGAGAACTCATCAGATCAGGGTACACCTCGCGTCTATTGGACTTCCGGTAATGTGCGATAAGGTTTACGGGGACGGCAGGCCATTCTTCCTTTCCCAGGTCAAATCGCGCTATTTCTCCGAAGGCGACGAGAAACCGCTTCTCTCGAGGACAGCACTTCACGCGGAGTCGATTTCATTCATGGATCCCAAATCCGGCAAGCGGGTTACGTTTGAGTCCGAACTCCCGAAGGATATGCGTTCGGTACTCAACTATCTTCGGAAATTTAAACTCCCGGGCACACCGGCTTATGCCCATGGCTGAACTCCAGACTATCCTCGTTGAGTCGGGCGAAGGAGTCGGTCGACTGACGCTGAACAGGCCCGACTCGCTCAACGCATTTAACGAGGAGATGACCGAAGAAATATTTTCAGTCCTCAGAGATTTTTCAAAGGACGAAAATGTCAGGTGTGTCTCCATCACGGGGAACGGGCGCGCATTCTCCGCGGGACAGGATCTGAAAGAAGTTTCGCCCGGAAGGTCATTCGCAGATTCGCTGAGGCGGCGGTATAATCCGATCATCCGGCAGATTACCTCGATGCGTAAGCCGGTTGTCGCGCTTGTGAACGGAGTGGCCGCCGGCGCTGGAATGAGCCTCGCCCTGGCATGCGATTTCATAATCATGAGTTCGGACGCGAAATTCATACAGGCTTTCGTGAAAATCGGACTGGTGCCGGACTCCGGCTCGAGCTTCTTCCTCCCGGCAATCATCGGACAGAAGAAGGCGTTCGAACTGGCCGCTCTCGGAAATGACGTCGCAGCAGATGAAGCGCTCCAATTGGGACTTGTCAACAGGGTTTTCGCATCCGACGCGTTTGCCTCCGAGTCAGGAAAAATATTGCACCAGTTTGCCAGCGGCCCGACCGTGGCATACTCGATGATTAAGAAAATGATGAACCGTTCCTCCGGAAGATCGCTCGAGGAAAGCCTTGAATACGAGACGTACTTGCAGGAAATTGCCGGACGAACGGACGATTCGAGCGAAGCGATCCGGGCATTTGTTGAAAAACGGTCCCCGAAATTCAGGGGAAGATGACCGCCTGAGTTCCGGAGAAAGGCGCGGCCGCGGCCTACAAGCCGTGACGCAAAAGATAGAGAGGAAGAAATCATGACGGACACAAATCCTCTGTCATACAGGAATCCGTCGCGTCTCGCCAACAGTGAGCGCGAAAATCGGATGTTGGAGAAATTTAGAAAGGGTGAATCGATTGAGACAACCGACGAGATGAGCGATGATTATTATCTCAACCTCGTCAATCTAATGCTGCAGCAGGCGGACTCTGAACTCGCCGGCGCATTCGGCTACGTTCCCTGGATCATGCAGGCGCCGACAACCGAGGAGAAACTTGCCGTCGCTAATATCGTGAAAGATGAAGTCCGTCACGCGCGCGCGATGTACAGACTTCTTGAAGACATCGGCATCGATGTCGACTCGCACGTATCGAAGCATGACTATACCCTCCGCATCGAGACTAAGGGCGACGACCTGAAGGACAGGCGAGCTGCTGACGACAGGAGAGTAAATATTTTTTATTATCCGATAGACTCATGGGCCGATTTTGTGATGTTTCAGTTCTGCATGGACCGCGGCGCGGGTCACCAGCTTGAAGACGTGAAAAAGTCTACTTACGGCCCGTGGAAGAGGGAGATCGAACGCATCTTCAAGGAAGAAATGATGCATGTCAACCACGGCGATTACTGGGTGAAGAAGATGGCCCTCGACAAGCCGACCAGGGCGGAGATCCAGTCCGCACTCGAAAGATGGTACCCGCGTACGATGAACATATTCGGAAAGCCGAAAACAAATCGCAACCAGGTTTACAGGAAATACGGATTGAAGCAAAGAGACAACGACGATGTGAGAAAAGCGTTTTCAGAAGAAGTCAGATTGAAATGCGGCGAGTGGGGACTTCACCTTCCCAATTGGAAAGCCGAATGGGAACGGATTGAAGAGGACGGAGTGATCTCAGGCTGATGAAAGCCGTCGGAATAGTCGGCACCGGCACCATGGGCGCCGGAATCGCGATGGCCTTCTCACGAAGCGGTTGGGAAGTGCTTCTCTACGATGTCTCCAAGGAGATAGTCGCCAGGTCGCTCGAGGTCATCGGGACCGAATTTCAGAGAGACGTGGAAAAGGAAAGAACGAAACCCGAAGACGCCCAGGCTTCCATCGCCCGGATCCATCCCAGAACAGAGCTCTCGGATTTCTCGGAGGTGCATCTCGTCATCGAGGCGGTAACCGAAGACTTGCTCGTCAAGCAGGGACTGTTTTCAAAGCTTGATCAGATCTGTTCCGCCGACGTCCCTCTGACTTCCAACACGTCGAGCCTGTCCATCGGTGCAATCGCGAGCGGGAGCGTGCACAAGAACAGAATAGCCGGTCTTCATTTCTTCAATCCCGCACACAAAATGAAACTCGTAGAAGTTGTCAAAACCGATTTCCTCGCGGATGAAATCCTGGTAGAGCTTTCACAAATCGTACGCCAGATAGGCAAGACTCCTATAGTAGCGCGCGACACTCCCGGTTTCGTGGTTAACCGATGCGCGCGGCATTTCTATCTTGAACCGCTCCGGTTTCTTTCCGAAAGAATGGGAAGTGTGGAAGAGATCGATTACGCGTTCGAGGCGGCGAACTTCCCGATGGGCCCGTTCCGTCTCCTGGATCTTGTCGGCATCGATGTGAATTTCCACGTATCGAAATCCATTTACGAACAATTCTTCCACGAGCCGCGCTTTCGTCCCGTATTACTTCAGCAAAAAATGGTGGAATCGGGATTCCTCGGGCGAAAATCCGGCTCCGGGTTTTATACTTACGACGAGAAGTCTCCTAAAGTCGCTCTCAAGATTGACCGCCGAGAAGGATCGATAAGCGAATCTCTCCGCGAGATGGCTCACAAGATCAGCGGGAGAATCGAGACTAAAAACCATTTAAACGACAGCCAGCGGCTCATACTCGCGAGGACGGTATCCATGATCGTGAACGAAGCGTTCTTCATGCTTGAGGAGGGAGTCGCGGGTGAAGAGGACATAGACCTCGCAATGAAGCTCGGGACGAATTACCCGCTGGGACCGATTGAGTTTTCAGAACGCGTCGGGAAATACCTCATCGCGGAGTTTCTCCAGATCATGCGACGCTCCAACGGCGACGCTTACAGGCCGAGCAGCTTGTTGTCCAGTTGAAACGGAGTTTCTTATGCAAAGAGCACGCAATTCTCTTCTGTTTCTGATTTTTGTTTCAGTTAATGCCCTCGCACAGCCTCAGATCATAAACTTCCGCGAGCTGCAGCAATTTCTTCCGCAGGCTGATTACGAGGTTTACAAGAGAGCCAGACCTACCGGGGAAACATCGAGCATGATGGGCTTTTCATCCTCGTGGGCTCAGGTGAATTACATTTATACTACAGACTCAAGCGTCAGCAGTATCTCTGTGAAAATCACCGACATGCTGAACCTTCCGTCATACATGTCGATCTCTCCCACAATTTCAGGCGACATGGACAGGGAAACCGAAACCGGTTATGAGCGGACGACAATGCACAAGGACACGAAGGTCCTTGAGAGCTACGATACGGTGGCCCATCAGGGTAAACTTCAGTTTCTCGTTGCGCGGAGATTCCTGGTGGAGATCACCGGTATGTTCATTTCAAACACTAAACCGCTCTACGCACTCTTTGATATGATAGATCTTGATGGCTTAAGGAAAATTGTTTCTGAGAACAACATGCAGAACAAGTAGTGCGGCGCCCCCTTTTAAGTCCAAATCGATTTCATTTCTCACTCGCCATTCACCTGAAATTAATTTCATGAAAAACCTGTTTTCAAATTGATGGCACGATCTATCAGGCCTGCTTTCATCGTATCTTCAGTCAGGACTCCCGTCGGGAAGTATGGCGGAGTGCTGAGCGCTGTCAGGCCGGACGACCTCGCCGCTCTTGTCCTTCGTGGGATTATCGGGAAGTCGGGCATCGATCCGCGAAACATCGACGATGTCGTGCTTGGGTGTGCGAATCAGGCGGGAGAGGATAACCGGAACGTCGCGCGGATGGCTGTTCTCCTGGCAGAATTTCCATGCGAAGTGCCCGCTTACACCGTCAACCGGCTTTGTGGTTCGAGCCTCGAGGCGGTCAATTCGGCCGCACGGATGATCGGAACTGGCGACGCGGACTGCGTGGTCGCCGGAGGCGTCGAGAGCATGTCCCGCGCACCGTATGTAATCCCGAAGAATGTTTCGGGGAAGGCACTGTTCGGCAACCTTACCGCTTACGATACCGCCTTGGGCTGGCGATTTCCGAATCCTGCACTCGCGTCCAGGTTTCCCCTTGAGAGTATGGGAGAGACAGCCGAGAATCTTGCGGGTAAATATCGGATTAGCAGGGAGGCGCAGGATGAGTTTGCCCTCGAAAGTCATCGGCGCGCGGTGGCTGCGCAGGATGCCGGAAAATTTCACGATGAACTTGTCGAGGTCAGGATTTCAGGTGATAAGGAAATTACGGTTGCTGATGATGAAGGTCCGAGACGCGACACGAGCGCGGAAAAAATGTCCAAGCTAAAACCTGCGTTCAGGGAACATGGTACTGTTACGGCGGGCAACTCGTCCGGATTGAACGACGGCGCATCGGCCGTTCTGCTTTGCTCCGAGAAATTCTGCGTCGCGAACGGGCTTGAACCTGTTGCGGAATTCGTGTCGAGCGGAACCGCCGGGGTCGACCCGCGATATATGGGCATCGGTCCGGTACCCGCTACCCGTCGGGCACTTGAGAAGGCAGGTCTCAAGCTGGCTGACATCGGGCTCATAGAACTCAACGAAGCATTCGCTGCACAGTCTCTTGCCGTGATAGTGGAGATCGGATTCGACCGGTCTATCACCAACGTGAACGGCGGCGCCATCGCGCTGGGACATCCCCTTGGCGCAAGCGGCGCGAGAATTTTGACGACACTGATTCACGAAATGAAGAAGAGAAAAACCGGTTTCGGACTTGCAACCATGTGCATCGGTGTCGGTCAGGGGATTACCACCATAATAAAATTAACTTGAACCGGAGAAAATTATGAACTGGTTTTTTGTTTCTCTCTTCTTTCATCTGATCGGCGTCGGGATGATATTCACTCTGCTCTTTGCCGGACCTATAATCGAGGCAAATTTCAGATGGGAGAACGACGTACGCGCGAAGGTCCACGCTGCAAAGCTACTCCGAAACATCGGCCTGTTGTCGCCATTCGGAGCCCTGGTGCTTATCCTCAGCGGCATCGGTAATATGATCACTCTGAACATTACTATCTGGGACCTTTTTGGAAAGGCATGGTGGCTCGCGTTGAAGCTCCTGATTTTTATTGCTCTCCTCATCATGGGGATGGTGATCAGCCCGAAGACGGCAAAAGCCCGCGCAATGCTTCTTGACCAGCTGAACCAGCTCAACCCTCCTGAAGATGCAAACTCTCAGTTGTCCGTCTTAAACTCCAGGCAGACCGGGTTATTCATTATGAACTGGGTACTGGTCCTTGTGATAATTCTCCTGACCATCATTAAGCCGTAGCGATTGAAGAATCATAAAGGAGGATTGAAATGAAATCAAAAACTCTGGCCCTTATCCGGAAATACGAGAACGGACCCGGTGACCTTATCGCCGCTGTTGACGGACTGAATGAATCTCAACTCGACAGGCGTTTATCTCCCGGAAAGTGGAGCATAAGGCAGCAAATTAATCACCTGGCGGATTCGGAACTGAATATGGTACACCGCATGAAGAAAGTGCTATCGGAAGACACTCCACTCCTTATGGCGTTCGACCAGGATAAATGGGCAAAAAGGTCTTCTTATGAGAATTTGTCGGCCGAAAATTCCGTCGCCCTTTTTTACACGCTTCGCGCCGCGATGGTGCCGATCCTCAAGAGCCTGCAAGAAAAGGACTTCGAGAGGTTCGGGATTCACAGCGAGAATGGTAAGGTCAGCCTGAAAGACCTCCTGGAAGATGCGATTGAACATTCGGAACATCACACGAAACAGATCGAGAGCATTAAACGCAAACATAAAATCCGGTAATTAATGAAAGAATACGGACTCTATATAGACGGTAAGTTTGTCGACTCGGCCGGAGGAGAAACCGCGGAATCAATTAACCCCTTTGACGGTTCGGTAGTTGCAAAGTTTTCGACAGCGAAAGCGGATGATATCGATCTCGCTGTTAAAGCTGCGCGGCGAGCGTTCCACTCGGGAGTGTGGACAGAGATTCCGGCTGATGAACGCGCGAAATACCTGAAGAAGATATCCGACTTGATAAATGAAAAAGCGGCGGAGCTTGTCGAGCTCGAAGTCCTCGATTCGGGTTCCACCTTGAAGAAAGCAAGAGAGGATGTTTTTCTGAGCGCGAGAGCATTCAATATATTCTCGAAGCTTGCAGTCGGCGAAAATGAGCGCGAGATGATCGAGATTTCTAAACCGGGATATGCCAGGAATATTTTAAGATACGAACCCGTCGGAGTTGTCGGCGCGATCATCCCCTGGAATTTCCCTCTAAAGATGGCAGCGTGGAAAATCGGGCCGGCGCTTGCAGCTGGATGTACCATCGTCCTTAAACCATCTGAGCTCACTCCGGCTACCGCGATGGAACTCGCGAAGATAATTGACGCGTCGGGAATTCCGCCTGGAGTGGTGAATGTTCTGCCCGGCTACGGGAACGATGCGGGAGAGAGTCTCGTCAGGCATCCGGACGTCGATAAGATCGCGTTCACCGGCTCAACTGCCGTCGGAAAGAAAATCATGCAGATCGCTTCGGACGATCTCAAACGCGTCACGCTCGAATGCGGCGGAAAATCCGCAAACATAGTTCTGGATGACGCGGACATGAATGTCGCGATCGACGGCTCTCTCTACGGAATGTTCTACCATTCCGGCCAGTGTTGTGAGGCGGCAACTCGCCTTTTCCTCCATGAGAAAATACATGACGAATTTGTCGCGACGCTTTCGGAACGCGCGGCCAAAATGAAACTCGGGGATCCAATGAGCGCGGATACGGACATCGGACCGCTCATCTCGAAGAAGCAACAGCAGAAAGTCCTTGATTACATAAGCAGCGGTCGGAAAGAAAATTACCTGCTCGCTATCGGCGGCGGAATTCCTAAAGCACCTGAACTAAAGAACGGGTTCTTCGTCGAGCCGACAATCTTCGTCGGTGTCGATAACCGGTCAAGGATTTCACAGGAGGAGATCTTCGGGCCGGTACTCGTCGTGACCAAATTTAAAACCGATGATGAGGCGGTGTCTCTCTCGAACGATGTGGCATACGGCCTTGCTGCCGGAGTATGGAGCAGGAATTTGGAGCGGGCCCGAAAAATTGCCGACAGGCTCAAGGCCGGAACGGTCTGGATCAACGAGTGGCATCTCCTGAATGAGCGCGCGCCTTTCGGCGGCTACAAGCAAAGCGGGATCGGAAGAGAGTTCGGTCGGATCGGGATCGAAGAATACATGGAAGTCAAGCATATCCATATCGACGACGGCGTACCGCGGGAGAAACGCGCGTGGTACGATGTGGTCGTTCCCAAAAGCTGAAAAGACCGTATATAGATTGGTCTTCTGAGCTCATTCACGGGTCTGATTCACCTGCTTTGCCGACATCTTACCGATCAACTCGACATCTCTTTCCGTGTGATCGCGAAATGAATTGCTTGACTCGGGTTCAAGGAATTATCTTAACCGGCTTGAGACCGAAAGTTCAAGGGCCGAATTGCATTATCGACTTCACATCCGGTGAGAGCAATTTCAAGTCATTCTCTCAAAAGGAGACATAATGGAAAACAAGACAATATTGATTACGGGGGCAAACGGAGAAATAGGTCACGGTCTGATTTCTCATTTCGCAGAACACGACGGTATGCGGGTGGTAGCAATGGACCTTAATACTCTTGATGAAGAAACGCGCAAGAAATGCTTCAAGGCATATACGGGAGACATCCTTGACAACCGGTTCGTTGACTCGCTTTCGACCGGGCACGACTTCGACGCGGTGTATCATCTCGCCGCGCTTCTTTCTACGCGCGCGGAGCGGCAACCGACGATCGCACACAAAGTGAATGTCGACGGCACATTGAATCTCCTCGAGATGGCTATAACCCAATCTCGTCTCCAGGGAAAAGAAGTGAAGTTCATATATCCGAGCTCGATTGCTGTTTACGGTTTGCCGGATCTTCCGACAAAACATAGTGCCGGCCGAATCAGAGAAGACGAGTGGACGAATCCACGGACCATGTACGGAATAAATAAATTGTATTGCGAGAGTCTCGGGAGATACTACACGAGGTTCTACAGGCAGCTGGATGCCCATTCGGACTCGTCGGGTGTCAAGGTTGATTTCCGGTCGGTGAGATTTCCGGGTTTGATAAGCGCTGTTACGCTGCCGACGGGCGGGACGAGCGACTTCGCACCCGAGATGCTGCACCAGGCGGCGAAGGGCGAGCCGTACTCCTGTTTTGTGAGGGATGACACGAGAATTCCATTCATGGCTATGCCGGACGCGATTAACGCCCTGCTCAAACTCGAAGCCGCCCCAAAAGAAAAACTCGGAAGACAGGTGTACAACGTCGGCTCGTTCTGTCCGTCTGCAGGAGAACTGAATGACCGCGTGACACAGGCATTCCCTTCGTCAAAGGTAATCTTCAAGCCGGACCTCAAGCGGCAGGTTATCCTCGACACTTGGCCGGAAAATGTCGACGACTCGCAGGCAAGGAATGATTGGGGATGGAAGGCGGAATATGATTTCGAGAGAGCGTTTGAAGAATACCTGGTACCTGCGGTCGTTCGATTCTATAAGTCTAAATAATTCCGGGAAAAGACTTAAGCGGGAAGAACTCGGTCAAACCTTCACGACTACCTTGCCGACCGTCTTCCCTGATTGAAATGTGCTGATCGCCGCCTTCAGTTGATCGAAAGGAAAGACCAGGCC
Organism: Candidatus Kryptoniota bacterium; assembly: GCA_036567965.1. Taxonomy (NCBI): domain Bacteria; kingdom Pseudomonadati; phylum Candidatus Kryptoniota; species Candidatus Kryptoniota bacterium. The sequence continues at coordinate 101,629 of DATCTN010000015.1, read as the reverse complement.
GACGAAAGGCTTTTCAAGTCCAAGTGCCTGGATTTCGCACAGCATGTCCTTGAGCTGTTCAACCCTGTTGTAGAGCCATATTAGATTGAATCCCAATATCGATTTGTTGGACTCGATCAGTTCCATCGAGTCGTACCTTGGTCTCGACATGAACCGTCTGAGCAGTCTGAAGTAATCCGGTCTGCTTGCAGGAGAAGCGTAGTCTGAAAGCCCGTACGACACCATTCTTCCTGAAGCCGCGAGGAATTTGAAACTCTCCTTCTGGAATCTTCCTCCAATCGAATCAAGCACAAGATCGAGTTCTCTTCCGTCAAGTTTCTGTTCAAGGTCGCGGCTGAAATTGCGGCTCCTTACGATGACATCATCATATGCCTCTTCCTTGAGGATGTTGATCTTGGCCGCGTTGCCGACCGTACCGATGGTGTACGCCGTGAATTTCTTTGCGATCCGGTTGGCATATATTCCTACACCGCCAGCTGCACTGTGAATCAGCACTGTCTGCCGCGGCTGCAGATTCCCGAGCGTGAAAAGAGCGTAATATGCGGTAAGAGCCTGCACTATAAATGAAGCTCCTTGCTCAAAGGTCCAGTCGTCAGGCATTCTCATTACGTACCTGCTGTCGATGTTGAGACGTGTGGTGTAAGCTCCAAACCTTATTGAACCCATTACTCTCTCGCCAACGTCGACGCTTGTGACCAGTTTTCCCCTGGCCGCGACCGCTCCGCTGAATTCTATCCCGGGAATGAAATCGGATTTCGGCGCAGCACGATACAAACCAAAGATCGTAAAGATATCCGCGAAGTTCAGTCCGATCGCCTTGACGTCGACCGCGACCTCGTTATCCGCCGGTTCCCGGAGTTCTTCATCGACCAGAACAAGATTATTCAGAGATCCGGCCTTCGTTATCCTGTAAGACTCTTTTCTCATGACTTCCCCTGACAGTTATGCAAGAAAGTATCGGATGGAGAACTGAAAGTCAAATTCACCGGGAAAGAATTTCCGCGCAATCCGATCCCCTTTTGAGACGATGAAACTTAATTCGGCCATTCACGTAGCACGGAAAGCGAGCACGAGTCTGAGTAACTGAATCGCTGTATCACGATAAAGAAAAACGGAGAGGAGAGAGTCATGAACCTATTGACAGTCGCCTTCCTTGCTCAAGCGATGTTCCTGTCGGGAGCAGGGGGAAGTGGCGGTCCGGGAAATCATAATGAGTGGAAATACCCGGATAATCGCGTGAGCACGGAGACGATCGAAAAATCACTTAAGATTGAATCCGGTACCTTGATACTGCTCGACACAGAAATGGGAAATATTAATATCGGAGAGTATGACGGCAAAGACGTTCAGATCGAGATGACGGTCGAGGGGACCCCGGAAGACATATCCAGGATTCATTTCACGCACGATTATTTTAGGAATCAGGTGACCCTGACCGCATGGTACGACGGAACAAGTGAAGCACAGGAAGCCAGATTGAAAAACGCGAGTTTCACAATAAGACTGCCTCGTGATTCTTCTTATTCGCTCCGGACTAAAACACAGCTGGGAAACATTAATGCCGTTGTATCGCGCAACACGAAGGGAGTAGACTTGTCGGCCGAGGCCGGAAGCGTGTGGCTGAGAGTGCCCTGCGATATCGCCGCGACCATCGACGCTTCCACATCCGGAATCGGTGGAGTTCAATTCCTCCCCGCTGAACGGTTGTGGGACCTGTGCTTCTCAAGTGAAATCTCTAAAGGTGATCACCTGAAGGGGACCATGCATGGCGGAGGGGAGAAGATAAATGCTTACGCCGGGAGCGGGAACGTCTATTTTGAAGTAGAACCCAGGAAGTAGTCTTCTGAAATAACGATGGGCTGCGACGACTTGCGCAGCCCTTCAGTTGGCCTTCAAGAACTCCAGACTGTCCTTGTAATTTCTCAGGAGCACCTCCCTAAGACCCTGATGCTGGGGGCTGCGGAGATGCGGGTCGACATCCGCGATCTTAAACGCGGCTTTCCTCGCCTGCAGGATAATCTCACGATCCCTTATCAAATCAGACAGCCTCAGAGGTGGAAGCCCGCTCTGCTTGGTCCCGAAAAATTCTCCCGGTCCGCGGATTGCAAGATCATACTCAGCTATTTTGAAACCGTCGGTCGTCGACGTGAATAACTTGAGCCGCTGAAATGCCGTCGCCTCTTCGCGCGTTTCCAGTTTCTTCTCTTCAAGAAGTTTATCCTGGGTCATCAGAATGCAAAACGACTGGTGAACCCCTCTACCGATCCGCCCTCGCAGCTGATGAAGCTGGCTTAGACCGAACCGGTCGGCGTGCTCGATCACCATTACCGTGGCATTGGGCACGTCGATCCCCACTTCAATTACGGTAGTGGCTACCAGGATATTTATCGCATTCCCCTTGAATGCCAGCATGATATCGTTCTTTTCGGTCTCAGTCATTTGACCGTGGATCAATCCCACTTTGAAGCCGCGGAAAATTTCGTCTCTCAGCTTTATGAAGCTTTGGGTGGCGGCCTTTAAGTCCGACTTTTCCGTTTCGGTGACAAGCGGGTAGACGATGAACACCTGTCTTCCGGCAAGCACCTGTTCGCGAATGAACCCATACACATTGCTCCTCGACGATTCTCCCCTGAGCGCTGTTTTGATTTTCTTTCTCCCTCCCGGCATCTCGTCTATGACTGACACATCCAGGTCGCCGTAGATCGTGAGCGAGAGAGTTCTCGGGATTGGGGTTGCTGTCATCACGAGAAGGTGCGGGTTCCTCCCCTTCTCCTGGAGGGTCATCCGTTGGACCACTCCGAACCGATGCTGCTCGTCCACAACTATTAATCCGAGTTTCGAGAATTTTACGTTTTCCTGGATCAAAGCATGGGTGCCAACTATGATAGGTGTCTTTCCGCTCTCGATACCTGAATAAATGTCTGCACGAACATCCTTCTTTTGTCCGCCGATAAGGAGTGCAGATGCTATCTTATGTGAATTGAGGTAGTTCCGGATTGTTTCGTAGTGTTGCGCGGCGAGTATCTCCGTCGGCGCCATGAATGCAGCTTGATAGCCGTTTTCTACCGCGATCAGGATCGCGAGAAGTGCGACGATTGTTTTTCCGCTGCCGACGTCTCCCTGAAGAAGCCTGTGCATTGGATGATCGAGTTTCAGGTCCGATAGAATTTCGCGCAGAACTTTCTTCTGAGATTCTGTCAATTTGAAAGGGAGAAGTTCGGATATCGTCTTACGGATGAGCTCGCTGTCAGTCCTCATCGGTATTCCCGCGGAGTGGACAATCAAATTTCTCCTTATCGCGAGTAGAAGCTGAAGGTAAAACAACTCTTCGAACTTGAATCTGCGCTGCGCCCTGTCGAGTTGTATCGCGTCGCTTGGGAAGTGGATCGATGCGATTGCATCTCTCAGCGACATGAGCGAATGAGTCGTTACTACCGGTTGAGGAAGTGGATCGTCGGGGAATATGAAATCGTCAAGTGCGTCAACGAGTTTCCGGATCGTCCTGCGCAGCCCCCTCGAGTCGAGACCGACCCTTCTCAATCCCTCGGTTGTCGGATAGACCGGGATAATTCCTCCCGTGTGTAGAAACTCCTCATCCGATTGGTCTTCGAGGTGGTCGTAGTCAGGATGCACCAGACATGGCTGCCCCTGGTAAGCCGTGACGTGGCCTGAGAACGCGATTAACTCTCCTTCCTCGAATGCGTGGATGAAGTACTGCACGCCGTTAAACCACACGCATCGGATCGATCCGGTCTCATCTGCAAGTTTGACAAAAAGAAACCTCCTGCCGCGGCCGACCGGTTGAATGGACCTGATCCTTCCGACAAACGTGACCTCGTCCGGAATCAGAAGCGCTGAGTGAGCATCCGCAATCTTCAGGATGCGGCTCCTGTCGAGATATCTTCTTGGAAAGTAATTGAGCAGATCGAACGCGTTTCTGATGCCGACTCCCTCGAGCGCCTCGGAGCGCTTCGGACCAACGCCCTTGACATACTGGACGTCCATGACCGAAAGAGACTGAGGTCTCTCAGCTGGTCTGGCGCTCATGGTTCTCCGAAAATTCATCATCCGCAAAAATAATCTTCCCACCTGCCACCGTCATCAGGACCTTGATGTCTTTGATCTCATCGGGTCTCGTTTCTAGCGGGCTACGGGAGAGCACGACAAAATCCGCAAGCTTTCCCTCCTCGAGTGTGCCGCGGTCGTTTTCACAAAAACACGCATACGCCGCGCCGAGAGTGTACGACCTCAACGCGTCCTCAACTCCAATTTTTTGTTCCGCTATCCATCCGTCCGGGTTTTTTCCGTCTGTCGTCGCTCTGGTCACAGCTGCATAAATTCCCTGGAGCGGGTTCAAAGGCGCCACGGGCCAGTCTGTGCCGAATGCAAGCGCGACACGGTGAGCAAGGAAACTCCTGAACGCATATGTCGTCCTTGCACGACCGGTCCCGATAACCCTTTCGGCCCACCGGCCATCGTCGATGCAGTGATACGGTTGAACGGAAGCAATCACATCAAGCTCCTTGAATCTTGAGAAATCCGCCTCGCGCACATGCTGGGCATGTTCAATTCTGAATCTTCTTTCCCACGGCGGATTTTCGTGACGGATCTTCTCGAACAGGTCGAGTACACCGCTCACAGCTTTGTCGCCGATAGCATGGATCGCGAGCTGGATATGATTCCGGTCCGCAATTATTGCGAGTTTCTCAAGCTCACCGCTCGACATCAAGTCGGTCGCAATTCCGGAATTCGTTTTGTCATCCTCGTACGGTTCGAAGAACCATGCCGTTCCGGAGCCAAGCGAGCCGTCGGCAAAGGCTTTGACAGCACCGAGGTTCAACCACTCGTCACATACCTGTCCGCGCGCCGCTTCAATTCCCTGATCGACCAGTGACATATAGTCGGACAGCGGGGGAACAAAATAGAAGCGGACAGTAAGTTCGCCTCTTCTCTTTAATACTCGTATGGCGTTGAGGTGGCGCTGCGGCGAGATGTCATGAACTGTCGTGACTCCTAGACTACTCGCATGCTTCATGGCACGCTTCAAATCGAAAATGCACTCGTCTTCAGAAGGTTCAGGAATCATCCCAGCGACCAATTCTCTGGCAGAGTCTTTCATGATGCCTGTGGGCTCGCCGTTGGAATCGCGGACTATGACACCCCCATTCGGGTCTGGGGTGTCTCTTGTAATTCCTGCTATCTGGAGCGCGCGGCTGTTTACGAGCGCCATGTGACTGTCGAGCCTGTCAAGGAAAACCGGCGTCGACGAAGTGAAAGGATCGATTAGTTCCTTCGACGGAATCGTCCGGCTTTTCCAGTTCTCGTGGTCCCAGTTACCTCCGACCAGCCATTTCCCTGCAGGATGGGACTTAACAAAATCTTTTATGCGGGCTGACATCTCCTTTTCACTTTTCGAATCCCGCAGGTCGATCTGTCGAAGCGACGCGCCGCCCATTCCGAAATGCGTGTGTGCGTCTATGAACCCTGGCATCGCGAAATGTCCGCGAAGATCGACTACGACTCCGGAATTGTTCTCAGATGGATTCGCGAGTGTCCCCACTTCCAAAATTCTGCCGCCACTAGCTGAAAGAAAATTAGCTGACGGAGCTGCCGCAGATCCGGTCCAAAATTTTCCGTTCTTGAAAAGAAAGTCGGGCTTTAACCGCATCAGCAAGTGATCCGCTTGTTACCGCGCGCGCCGGGCCGCTTCCGACTCATGAAGTTGAAGGGCGTTCGCAACTTTCTTTATGATGTCGCTCAGGTGATCGCCGTTATTGACGAAATCTATTTCATCGGATTCGATTGTGAGAAGTCTCCCGATATTGTACCCTGCGGTCCAGTCTTCATAGCTGACGTTCAGACGCTCCAGGTAGTCTTTGCTTATGCTCTGTTCGTAACTTCTCCCCCGAAGCCTGATTTGTTTGAGAAGAGTGTCTACACTCGCCCGAAGATAGATCATCAGATCGGGAGGTTTAAGATACCCGACCATGATGTTGAACAGTTCCCGGTAGTTCCGGTAGTCTCTGGCATCCATATTTCCCATCTCGTGAAGGTTACGCGCGAAAATCTCCACGTCCTCGTAAATCGATCTGTCCTGCACGACGGGCTCGGGCATCTCGATTATCTTCTTGTGGTTTGTAAAGCGGTTCGAAAGGAAATAGACCTGTAGGTGAAATGACCAGCGCTTCATGTCGGCGTAAAAGTCGCTCAAGTATGGGTTGTCGTCGACAGATTCAAAGAATGGGATCCAGTTGAAATGATTCGCGAGAAGTCGTGTCAGAGAAGATTTTCCGCTCCCGATATTACCCGCGATTGAGACGAACACCTTTCTGCCGGCCGATGTAGTGCCCAGGGAGCTTTTCGGTGAATTGCGAATCTCTGACGCGTTCATCTTCGGCTCCTGATTTTTATAAATTTATGTTCGACCCGCAGAATTTGCAACGAAGAGCGGTCCGCACCTCCGGATTCGGTTCGGAACTGGGACGGGAAGCACCGGACTTTAGGTGTGAGAAATTCTGCATCGTATGTCAGAGAGCGTGAGTCCATGTCCGAACTCACTTCATGTCGCGGTAAGGCATCTCCATGAATACTTTTATGATCTCAGTGCCATCTTTAAGCGCTCAGCCGGCGAAGGATCCTCTTTGCCTCAAGTAGTGCCCTTGCGCGATGGCTCAATCTGTTCTTCAAATCAGAATCCATCTCCGCATAAGTCTTGTCGTACCCGTCCGGCACGAAAAGGGGATCATACCCGAAACCGTTTCTTCCACGAGGTGAGTCCAATATTTTTCCGGGCACTTCTCCGATTGCGATCTCATCGATCCGTTCACCGATCATCGAAATCGCGCATCTGAATCTTGCAGTGCGCCTTTCGTAAGGGATGCCTTTCAACTCGCCGAGAAGTTTCTCGTTATTCTGTGCGTAAGTTGCATTCTCCCCGGAGAATCTTGCCGAGTAGACGCCTGGTCTTCCACCGAGGGCGTCCACCTCAAGGCCTGTATCGTCCGCGAGGGAAATGAAATTGTCAATTTTCGGTTTTGTCCGTAAGGACCTCTTCGGGGAGTTTTGAATAAAGTTGAAGACTGCACGAGCTTTCTTTCGGGCATTCTCTTCGAGTGTCTCCCCGTCCTCTTCGATCTCGCCGATTTCAGGAAATGAATCGAGTGACAAAATCTCAATACGTCCGCGCAATTCCCCCGGAGCACCCGACAGAATGTCTCTGATCTCTTCTACCTTATGACGATTATGTGTGGCGAGGACGAGCTTCATTTACAAAGGATGGGTGAAATGGGAAGAGGAGAAGGGAAACGGGAGAAAGGAGACAGGAGCGAGGAGAAAGAGGTGAGGCTTCATTCGCTGCGGGCGGGAAAGAATTTGAAGTAGAGATTTATTGCGCTGCCGATCGTCGTAAGAAGGTTGAGCGTGACGAAGATGGGATCGCCGGCCGCGTACACTGTCAGAGCGATGCTTCCGGCAAAATATAGAAGAAGGAAAGAGAGCTTCATGTCGGATCGCCTTGTCTTTATGACTTCAAGAGTCTGCGGGATCCAGCACGCGACTATAGCCATCAGACCTATCAATCCTACAATCTTCATTCGAGTGTTTTAACCTTCTTACGGGTTCGCTTCTCTATCGGTATTAAATGAGAAGCTTTGCCGCTTCTGATAATTTTTGAACCTCAATCACTTCTATCTCGAGTTTTGATTTCACTCCCTTGAAATTTGCGTGCGGCACGATCGCTCTTGTGAATCCGAGCTTGGCGGCTTCCTGTACGCGACGTTCGATCTGGCTGACGCTTCTCACTTCGCCCGCGAGTCCGACTTCGCCCACGACGAGAGTGCCGGAGTCGACAGGAATATCTTTGTAACTCGATATAACTGAAATCGCCGACGCGAGATCGACAGCCGGCTCGTCTATTCTCACGCCACCGGCGATGTTAAGGAATACATCGAACCCGCCGAGCTTGATTCCTATTCTCTTTTCAATCACCGCGAGTATGATGTTCAATCTGCGGTAATCCAGACCGGTCGACGTCCTCTGAGGAACGGTGTATCCAGTCGGTGTAACGAGCGCCTGCATTTCGAGAAGCAGCGGGCGCGTACCTTCGATTGCCGCAGTCACGGTCGACCCGCTCGCGCCGTAACTTCTCTCGGAGAGAAATATCTCGGATGGGTTCTCAACTTCCACCATGCCGGTTTCCCGCATTTCGAAAATTCCTATCTCGTTCGTGGAACCGAACCTGTTCTTGTATGCACGGAGAATGCGGAAAGAGTAATGCCTCTCGCCTTCAAGCTGAAGCACCGTATCGACGATGTGCTCAAGTACCTTCGGGCCGGCAGCGACACCGTCTTTCGTTACGTGACCGATTACAAATACGGCTGTCCCTGTGAGTTTCGCCATCTGCGCCAGTTTTGCCGAGCATTCGCGGACCTGGCTTACACTTCCGGGCGCGGACATGACATCAGGATGATAGACCGTCTGGATTGAGTCTACGATTAGAATCGGAGGATTGAAATCGGCCACCGCCTTCAGGATAGACTCAAGGTCGGTTTCTGCAAGCACGAATAGGTTATCAAGGCTCTTCATTCCGAGTCGCTCAGCACGGACTCGCACCTGTGCGCGCGATTCCTCGCCGGTGACGTAAAGAATCTTCCCGAGCTTCTCGTTTCGCGCGAGCTGGAGCATAAGGGTTGACTTCCCGACGCCAGGATCTCCCGCGATCAGGACGATCGAGCCGGGCATGAGTCCCCCGCCCAGCACTCGGTCGAATTCTTCTATGCCCGTTGAATGTCTCTCGCCTTCCGCGGCTTCGACATCACTCAACGGGACTATTTCAATTTTCGATTTGCGCTCATCCGACCTCGTCTGGCGGCTCTCGCTCATCAATTCCTCGACGAAGCTGTTCCACTCGCCGCACTCCGGACATTTGCCGACCCAGCGCGGTGAAATGTAACCGCAGTTCTGACACGCGAAACGGATTGTCTGTTTGGACATTGCAATTCAATTTAACAAAGGGTGACTGAGAGAAAAATTTGGTGGCGATTCATTTTTCCGCTGCTCGTCATGCTGAACCCTGTCCCGAAGTGCTTCTGTTCGGGATTGGTTCAGCATCTATTGCTCGACCCCGAAACGAGTTCGGGATGTCAGTAAGGATTAAAATGAGTAGCTGCCAAAAATCCATTGGCGAAAGTGAAGAGGGGGCCTGACCAGGCAAGCCCCCGGGGTCAGATTACAAATTCTGAAGGATGTACTCTGTAATGTGGGTGAATAAATTATCGCGCGTTATTTTCCCCCCTATGCCATGGTCCTTACCGGGATAGTACATCAATGAGAATTGCTTGTTCGCATTTTCAAGTTTGTCTACAAGTTGAATGGAATTCTGCCAGTGGACGTTATCGTCGGCAGTTCCCTGGATCACGAGGAATTTTCTTTTGAGTTGATCGGCGTACACTTGAGGCGCGCTTTCTTCATACCCTTTTGGATTCAAATCCGGTGTCTGCATGTAACGTTCCGTATAAATTGTATCGTAAAGCTTCCATGATGTCACTGGCGCGACAGCTACACCGAGCTTGAAGACGTCGCCGTATTTGAATACTGTCAGGCTCGTCATATACCCGCCGTAGCTCCACCCCCAGATGCCGATCCTGGAAGCATCGACATAAGCGTAAGTTTTCGCGAGATATTTCGCGGCCTCTGCCTGGTCCATCGATTCATAATAGCCGAGATTCTTGTAAGTGATCTGTCTGAAGTCTTTTCCCCTTGCGCCAGTTCCGCGGTTGTCGATGCTGAAGATAATGTAGCCCTGCTCCGCGAGGTACTGGTACCATAAGTAATTCGTGTAGCCGTATGAATCCATCACTGTCTGGCTGCCCGGTCCGCCGTACACGTAAAAGAGAACGGGATATTTTTTCGACGTGTCGAAGTTAGCCGGCTTTATCATCCACGCGTTCAGCTTTTCATTATCCGTCGTCTCTGCCTGGATGAAGCTGGATTCGCCTTTAGAGTAACCCCCAAGCTGATCTTTCTCATTTTCCGCCAGAGTTGAAACATATTTTCCATCGCTGAGGTAAAGTTTCCACGACGGAGGCATCGTAAACGTCGAGTAAGAATCTATGTAATAATCTCCCAGAGGCGAGAAGTCAATGTTGTGAACGCCTGCTTCCCTCGTCAATTCTTTTTTGTTTTTCCCGTCCAGATCGACGACGTACAGCTCTCTCTGCATCGGACTTGTTTCGGACGACGTGTAATAAACCTTACCGTGGACCTCGTCGACATATGCGAGTGCCGCGACATCATATTTGCCCTTTGTCAGTTCCACCTTCTGGCGACCCTGCATGTCGAATAGATACAAATGGTTATTGCCGCTTCTCTCGCTTTCCCAGATAAAACCCTTTCCGTCCTTCAGGAATGTGAGGTCGTTGTTTACTTCAAGATAATCTTTGTCATCTTCAATGAGGATCGAATTCGCGTCTCCTGTTTCGCGATCGGCCACCAGAATATCAAGATGATTTTGAAGCCTGTTAAGTTTTTCGACGGCAAGGCTCTTTGGATCGGAAGTCCACTCAATCCTTGGGATATAGAAATCGCTGTCGTTTCCGGTATTGACCCACGACGTTTTACCGCTCGCTACATCGGTCAAACCGATCTTAACGCTTGAATTTGGATAACCGGCGTATGGATAATGCTGCTCTTCAATTTTCAGATAAGTCGGCATGAAATCGGTGATCCGGTATATTGGTACTTTGCTCTGATCGAGTCTCCAATACGCGATGTACTTGCTGTCGGGTGACCACTCGTACCCGTTTATTATTTCAAATTCCTCTTCGTACACCCAGTCGAAATTCCCGTTGATAATGTTTTCGTTTCCGTCTGTAGTCAGTTGTTTGGTGGAGGCAGTCGCGATGTCGTAGACATAAAGGTTGTTATCTTTGACGTAACTAATCTTCGTCCCGTCGGGAGAAAATTCAATTATCTTCTGTTCCTCCGGATCGGATACTCCTGAGACAAGCTGAAGTCTCTTTGTTCCTGTATCATAAAGATAAAAATTTCCGCCGGTCTTCAGCCTTCTCGCGCGAAGTGCTCCAGTAAACAAAATGTATTTCTTGTCGGGCGAGTAAAAGTAAGCCGAGACGTGCGATGAAAAGTCGGAGACCTGACTGTTGAGCTCGGCGTACGAGAGAAGCGTCTTCTCTTCACCGGTCTTGATATCGTGGGTCCAGATTTGCTCGGCATTAGTCGCAGAATCGAATTTCGTAAACGTGTATGCGTCTTCACCTGGGAGCCAGTCGACGGAGAGGGTCTTTAATTTGAACTTGTCCGACATGAATATGTCGTTGAGAGTCAGGTTCTTGAGCTGGGCGAGTGATGTGCCCGTGAAAAGCAAGAGGACCGCGAAGACTGGCACGACTTTCTTCAAGCTGATCATAAAGGACCTTCCGGATTTAGTTCGTCGATTGTTAGACCAAGAATCAATCAGTGGATGAGGACAAGCTCGGCCTGCTCGCGGCCGGTAACGGACGCTTTCTGCATGTCGCCGACATACACGTTCAACTCGGAACGAACTCCCATCTTGCCCTGCATGTAAATTCCCGGCTCGAGAGAGAATAGGCAACCTGGCACTATGACCCTCGTGTCCTGTGTCTCGAAATTGTCTATGTTCCCGCCGTTGCCGTGAACTTCTTCGCCGATGGAGTGACCGGTGCGATGAGTGAAGTACTCACCGTACCCGCTCTGCTTGACCACGTTTCTGCAAACGTCATCCACTTCCCAGCCGGCGACCTGCCTTCCATCCGCAAGTCGATCGTTAAGGAATTTGAATCCCGCTCGCCGCGCGTCACGCACGACGTGAAAACATTTGACATACTCGTCCGGCGGATCGTCCCCGATGAACGCGCTCCATGTTATGTCATAGTATATCGAGCCGGGCTTGTCGAGCTTCGCCCAGAGGTCGATGAGAAATTTGTCCCCCGGTTTCATTTTCCTGGAATTCTTCGGCGTCGGGGCAAAGTGCGGATTCGCGGGATGATCGTTCACTCCGACGATCGGCGGCTCGTCCGCGACCAGGCCGTTTGCCGCAAACCTCTTCCAGATGAATTGCTGAATTTCATATTCGGTCTTGTATTTCTTTGTCGTGAGAGATTTGCGGATTTCGTTGAATGCTTCGTCGAGTATCTTGTCGATCAGTTTTCCCGCTTTGATGTGCGACCTTATTGCCTTTTCGCCGAGTACTGCTTCGAACTGCTGTATGAGGTCCGCGGAAGAAACCACTTCATGGCCCATTCCCTTTATCAGTTCTATGGTTCCGCCGTCAGCTATTGAAACATAGGGGATAGCGTTCTGTGGTGAATACTGCATCGCTATCCTTGAAGGCTTGCCTAGGATCTCTTTCAGGTTCGCGTGGAGTTCCCGCCAGCTAGAGTAGCTGAATTTCTTTCCCGGCAAATGGTCGAGCTTTTCGGGCTCTACCCTGTGGACGAGCCTGACCGGCTCTCCGATTGCGGGAATGTAATAGTACCATCTTCGTGTAGCGAGCCCCTTCTGGCTGATCCCGAGTATCTTCAGTCCGAGGTGGTCGCGGTTGTGAAAATCGAAAAAGAGCCAGCCGTTGAGTCCGGCGGCACCGATTGCTGTCTGAATCTTCTGGAGGTCCATGAATGCTCCGGGTTTTGCACAAGTTATAAAAATTAAGCGGTTGATTCAAAGAGAGTGTACCACAATAAAAAACCGACCCGCTGTGGGGTAGCCAGCAGGTCGGTACGGATAGTCCGAGGATTCTTGGGGTAGGGTGGGATCCTCGTCGAAATTCGATTTAATATAAAAGTGCCCCTTTCTTAATGCAAGTGATAAATATAACAATCGGGTTTGCATCGACGGAATTCCTGGAAGCTTCCATCCGGATGAATCATACTCACCAAATCCGTATATTTATTATCATAATGTATCGAGTCGGAATCAGCTGACCTTGTTCAAGAGAAATCACAAGAGAATCCTCGTGGTCCGGCCTGACAGGGTCGGTGACGTTGTCCTGTCCACTCCGGTTTACCGATCGCTGAGGACTTTGATCCCCGGAGCGTTCATTGGAGCGATGGTATCTTCATATACGAGCCCGCTTCTATATCGAAATCCGAATATAGACGTGATTATTCACGATGACGCGAGGCTCGGCAGGCCGCAGGATTTCTGGCGGCAGGTCGGTGTGATTCGTTCGTACGAATTCGATACCGCACTTCTCCTGATGCCCACAAAACGTCTTGCATACATGCTCTTTCTCGCCGGGATACCTTACCGTCTGGGGGTCGGGCACATTCTTTACGAAGTTATCACGTTTACTCACGGTGTCTCGAGAAATAATTACAATCCTCTTCGCCACGAATCCGAGTATATGCTTGATCTTGTCCGAAGAATAGCAGGGACGAATAATACCGATGGGAAAATTCAAGCGATCAAGCTGGAAATTTTTCTGGATGAATCGGAACGTAACGAGGCGGTAAAATATCTTGAGGAAAAGAGACTGGATTGCAGACGGCCAATTGTCGGGATTCATCCAGGAAGCGGACGCTCGGCGCCGAATTGGAATACGGAGAAGTATCTTGAGTTGATGAACAAACTTGCAGATAATGATGTCCAGGTTCTTGTGACCGGCTCGCCTGAAGAAAAATCACTCGAGAAAAATTTCAGCCGTCAAAGCGGCAAAAGAATTGCAACATCGTTTGGCGAATTATCGATTCGAAAGCTGGCGGCAGTAATCTCACGTCTAAGTGTCTTCGTTTCCTCGAGCACCGGTCCGATGCATATCGCGGCAGCTCTTGGTGTCGCAACAGTGTCGATGTTCTGTCCGCTCACGGCTTGCTCGCCGGAGTTGTGGGGACCGAAAGGAAACCGGTCGAGTGTAATACTTCCGCCTGACGGGTTCTGCCAGCTCAGATGTCCTGGCGATCCGCATATTTGCACGTTCGGAGAAAAGGAAGAAGGAATTACAGTTGAAAGGGTGTACGAGGCGACGAGGGACATCCTGGACAAGACGGAGGCGGTTTCTATAAACAAGGGGGCGGAATGATAATCAGGCAGGCGAACAGCGGCGACGCGGACGCGATTGCAGGACTTCTTTCGAAGTCCTTCCTTGAAGATACGTCAGTCATACGAGTCAGCATCGAAAGTAATCCTCGGTACACGCTTTCAGATATGTACGTCGCAGAAGAAAAGGCGGGAGGAGTCCTCGGCTGTTTGCGAATTACTCCGTTTGAGGTTTGCTCGCTCGGAGTGAGAATGCCTATGGCCGGGATTGCCGCGGTCGCGGTGCAGCCGGAAGCCCGCAGGGGAGGAATCGCCGAAACACTGATGCAAGACGCTCTGAAGCGAATGTATGAAATGGATTACCCGATCTCGATGCTTTTTCCTTTCAAGCACCATTTCTACAAGAAGTTCGGATACGCTTACGTAGGGAACACCTTTTCGTATGAATTCTCTCCCAACAATATTTCCCCATTCGCGGAACGATCTCACGTTCGCCCGTTTGTCAAGTCGGACAGATCGAAAGTGAAGAGAGTTCTTCAGCAATACATCGAGCGTCACGGGCGGTTCACACCAATGCGGAACGACAATTTCTGGGATCTCGTTGTGCTGCCGAAATTCAAGGACGCGTATGTATATGACGACGGAGAGATAAAAGGTTACGTTGTTTACGAGCTTTACAAAGATTCTTCATCTGAGCCGGTAATAAACATAAAAGAGTTTGTCGGACTCGAGTCTTCCGCTCACCGCGGGCTCTGGGGCTTCATCGGCGCGCTCGGAGATCAGATCACGCGACTCAAGTTCCTCGCACCTTATGACTACCCGGTCCATATTTTCCTGAAGGAACCTCGCGAACAGTCTTTCGACCGACTCTTTTTCGAATACAAATCGTTCGCGACTCTTGCATCGGGCTTTATGCTGAGGGTCATCAACATACCGGCTGCACTGAAGCTGTTGAACCATAACTTCGAACCGCAGGTGGATTTCGTGCTGAAAGTGAGCGACGGCAACCTTCAGCTTAACTCGAGGGTCTTCAAAGTTCACCTTCATTCCGGTGAGACTGTCGTGGAAGAAGGAAGAGAGCCTGCGCAGTTCGAAACAGACATAGAGATCTTCTCCCAGATTTATTCAGGCTTCTTAAATCCACTGGACGCCCTCAAATACGGATTCGCCAGGGGCGATACCGCAGTTGCAGCGAAGATAAGTGAACTTTTCAGGGGTCCTTCACCGTTTATATATCAGTTCGACATTTTTTAGCAAAGTCGAGGCAGAAATGAATTCAGCTTTAGTCTCGTTGCTCTGTGGCTTTACACTACTTTTTACTAACACAGGACCCAGAATGAATGCCGTTAAAGAAAGCGGCGGTGATCTCCGATGGACTAATTATACCGAGGGCATCAGGCAAGCCGCGGAGTCGCACAAGAAGATCCTCATAGACGTATACACCGACTGGTGCGGTTGGTGCAAGAAGATGGAAAGCGATACCTACAGCGATCAGGGCGTGAAGGATTACCTGTTGTCAAATTACGTTCTTGTGAAACTCAACGCCGAGAGCGACGCGAAAGAGACTGTTGACTCGCAGCAAGTTACTCAAGCTCAAATCGCAGGTGCATTTGGAGTAGATGGCTATCCAACGACGATCTTCCTGGATTCGAACGGGCACCCGATCACGATGGCCCCGGGATACATGAAGCCGGATACTTTCATAGGCGTGTTGAAATATATTGCCGAAGATGCATACAAAAAGATGGGTTACAAAGAATATCTAGATTCTCAGGGAGTCCACGCGAAATAATTTCCGGTATCGACCGGGAAATTGCGCGTGAACATGTCAGAGGGCAAAGGGCGAAAGATATTTCCTGATTCAGCGTTCAACCAAAGCGTTGGAGCTGCGTCTTACATTGAAGTGATGCGAACAGAATCTTAGATTGAATATTCGAAATGGAAAAAAGTAATAGACTTGTTCTGCTGGATATAATTCGCGCCTTCGGAGTGGTTCTGATGATCGAAGGACACACTGTTGACGCCGTTCTTAGTCCGATATATAAGGACAGCTCGAGCTTACTGTTCCAGCTGTGGACATTTTGCCGGGGGCTCACGGCGCCGTTCTTTTTCTTTTCTGCGGGTCTCGCCTTCATAGTCGCAACCGTCAAAAGTAACGGGGGAATGCTCGCCATTTCGAGGAGATCGAAATTCCGCCGCAGCAGGAGAATCGCGATACTTCTATTCCTGGGATACGCGCTTCACATGCCGCTACAAATTCTTTACAACCCCTCGAGCGTCACCGCCGACGAGTGGAAGGTATTCTCGCTCGTCGATGCCCTTCACGTCATTTCGCTTTCGCTTCTCGTAATCCTCATTATATCCCTGATCGCGAGAAGAGAGAAGAACTTGCTCCGGCTGCTGGTTGCTGCATCCGTACTGTCGCTTGTCGCCGCACCTTTGCTGGAACAGGTGAAGTGGGAAAATTTTCTGCAGCCGGTCTTGTATCCCTACCTTACGTACCGTTCAGGATCGTATTTCACATTCTTCCCGTTCTCGGCATATCTTTTTGCCGGCGCGGCATTTGGAGCGGCCTCAATATCTCTGCCCATGCATGAGCGCGGGAGGATGCTTTCAAGAAATTTCCTGAGGGCGTCGCTTGCCTCTATCACCCTATTCGTGGTCGCGTTTCCGATTCAGACTTTGTTTGTATCGCCTGAAAGCGAATTCTGGCGGGTTCTCCCCGCGATAAATTTCCTGAGGTTCGGACTCATCACACTTGCCGCAGCCGCGATCGGATACATCAGTTTAAGTTTCGGGCGATTTCCCAAAATCATGCCTGCGATAGGGCGGAGCTCGCTTACAGTCTACGTTGTCCATCTCATGATCGTCTATGGATCGCCGATAAATCTCGGACTGTACCAGCTTATTCCCGAAGGCACGAACCCATTTATCGCGATTCTCCTTGCCTGCGTGGTGATTTCGCTGATGGTCGGGATGGTCTACGGGATCGAGACATACAGGTCGCGCAAGAGAAGGCTTGCCGCGATTGCGGTCGGGGAAACCGCGGAATAACTACTTAGCTTCCGGAGCTACTTTCCGTTTTGTCCAGTCTTCAACTTCTATCTGTATAGCGACCTCATCGCAGACGGGGAACTTCAGGCAGTCTATGCAGATGCTCCATACCTTGTGAGGGAGCTGCTGCTTGTCTATCGTTTTGAATCCGAGTCTCTCAAAAAAGTGAGGCTTGTATGTCAAAGCGAATACATGTTTCAACCCGAGCTCGAGCGCGTCGTCCATGAGTGCTTCCACGACAAGCGACCCGAGACCGCGCCCCTGAGCGCTTTCGCTGACGGCAAGAGATCGTAGCTCGGCGAGATCGTTCCACGTAATGTCCAGCGAGCCGCACGCGAGAATCAGATCGGGCGAGTCTTTCTCTTCTCCGTCCTTTGCCGCGACGAAGTAGTTCCGCACCTGCTGGAGCACCTGGCTCTGAGACCTATACAGCATCTCGCCCTTTTCGGCGTATGAATTTATCAGAGTGACTATCTGCTGTACGTCGCCCACCTTCGCGCGACGGATCTTTATGTCATTCTCCAACCAGCGTATCCTCTCTCTTCGTGATCTTTATATCCTGAAGTTGCGGAGCTTTGATCCTTATTTCAAGATTAAAACCGCGATAGTACCCGATCGGGTTCCACCGTAGGTTCATCTCCCAGCAGTGGAGATCGCGATAGACCGTTACTGTCGGTACCTCCACCTGCTTTTGTATTATATCGTATCCGCCGGTGAACCCGATCTTCCAGTTTTCTGTGAGGTTGAATCCGAGATCGAACCTCAAGCTGGCGTGCTTCGACGGAAATCTCGGATCGGATTTGGAAATGCCGTAATCGAATCCCAGGTTCAGGTTCCAGGGAATGTTCAGGTCGGGTTCCTCTACCTGTTGGTAAAAGTTATTGTACTGTTTTTCAGCTTTGACGGAATCCTCAGAAGGAGCCTGAGTTGATTCCCTTTTTTTCTTCTGGCCTTGGAGGTTCGTCGATACACTAAGCTCAAAATCGGTCATATCCGGTGTGTGACCGCTCGACCATAGGAACTGGTTGACTCGTGTACCTATGCCAGGATCGAATTTGTAAAAATTGAAGGAGCTGCTTCCACCGATGTCGATCTTGTTCGCGATGTTAGTCCTATATGAGAGACCGAGTTCGGACAGTCTCAGAGAGTCGGCGGCGAAATTATAATTGAAATTCATGCCGAGATTCAGGAGCTGAATTTTATTCTCGGCCTGCGAGGTGTCGCTCGTGCGAGTCTTCATCTCGAAATTGTTCGTGATCCCGACCCCGAGTGAAGCTCCGGTCCCGGCAGGAGCACCGCCGAATAGGTACGACGAGCCCTGAAAATATGAATACTTGTTGACGCTCCCGTTGACGACGGAAGTGTATTGGCCATAGTAATTCCAGAACGGTTTCGAGAAATCGGGCTGATAGGTAAACGTCAGGCTTGGTTGAAGCGTATGTCTGAAAGCCGTTATCCCTAGGATGTTCGGCTGCATTATTCCGAAGAGTCTCGTGCTCGCGGAGACGCCGGTGTTGAAATAGCCGACGTTGTAAAAGCCACGCTGCTTCACGTATACGGTGCTGTCCCTTCCTTGATAGCTCATGAAGTCGCTTCCGACGACCATACGGGAAGGGTACATGTTGTCTGAAAAAGAAACGAACGGAGAAATGGTAATGACTCCTGCTTTTGGTGCAGCACTTATCGAAATCGAGTGATGCAGTCCGTACGATGCGGATCTGTCAAACGTAGAATCCGTGGTATTGAAAGTCTTGGCGGTCGTGTTGAGAAAACTCCCGGAATAAGAATATCCTATCAGCTCGTACCATGAAAGTTGGTCAGGTAACGCGTTCTCATGCTCCGCGGTTTTGAACGGGTAACTCTGTGAGTGCGAAAAGGACAAACTTGGAAGATTTGCCGAGATCGATCCGTTCTGGAGATTCTGATCCCTGTGAATGTTGATCGACATGCTGTTGCCCGAACCCTCCCAGGTTCTGAAAAGGGTAGCATCAGAAACGAGATTCTGCTGAAGTATTTCGTTGTAATCGTAGCTGGTGGTTTTGAAATAGTTTCCCGAACTCATGTTGAAGTTCGCCACTAAACGAGTCTCCGGATCGATAGTCTGGTCGTGCGTGAACTGTAGGTTCCATTCCTTGTCTTCAGTCCTTCCAAGGTAAGACGGATTAACGTACGGGTCGCTCGGCTCACCTGTGGTCCGGTCGCTGTACGCCCCGTAGATGTTCCCGATGAAATAGTACCTCATCGAATATCTCAGACCGCTTCTCAACACATATCCGCCTCTGGTGTACCAGTCCGCGGTCGTTGTTAGATCGGAATAATCGTTGATGGCCCAGAAGTAACCGATATGAGAGAGGTATCTTCCGCTGTTCGCGCTCTCACCAAACGATGGCGTGATGATCCCGCTCCTGCGGCCCGCCTTGCTGGGAAAAACTCCGAAGGGAAGTGCGAATATAGGGACGCCCTGTATATAAAAGATGATCGGCTCCGCCACGATCCGGTCGTTCACTACCAGCTTCATCCTGGAGCTCTGAAAATAAAAATCAGGATCTGTCTTATCGCAGGTGGTAAATCTTCCGTTGTCGACATAGAGGACATCTTTTGCGAATTTCTTGACATACTGGCCGTGGTAATAGTTCTTATCGATCTCCGTGTTCGCGACGTTCACGCGCCCTCTCTGTGTTTTGAAATCATACGTGACGTGGGATCCCTGATACACTTCTCCCGCGTCGTTGAATATCGGTTCCTCCACGGTCTTGTCGGATGTGTCCTTAATACCTTCCGCCGTAAGGATCGATGTGTCCCAGTTGATGTTGATCTCTCCCGCGTCGAGCTTGAAATCCTTGTATTTCATGTCCCCCTTTTTGTAGAGTATCATTTGCCTCGTCGAGATCGAATACACCACAGAATCCATCGCGCTGTATGTAACGAGCGAATCGATGTCGTTCTTGGAAGTCGTAGTGTCGGCGGGAGCCTTTGGTTTCACGGCAGTCGTATCCTGCGCATTGCCGGATGAGCAAGCGATGAGAATGAGCAATATGATAAAAGATTCTTTCACGATGGATCAAGAACCTGCGGAGATGGTCCTTCCAGTATGATACCCGATTCTATTTCGCGATCAGGGCTGCTGCCCCGAGTATTCCGGCGGAGTTCTCGAGTTTTGCCTGAATGAGTTTAAATCGCTCTCTGAGCGGCGGGAGCATTCTCCATTTTGCTGTTTCTTCGATCGAATCAAAAAGTGGTTTACCGGCATTCGCGACTCCACCTCCCACGATGACCGTGCCTATATCGAATAAGTTGCAAGCCGAGGCGACCGCCACACCCACGTACATACCCGTTTCCTTCCAGACCGAGAGGGCAAACCTGTCGCCATTTGCAGCTGCCTCGCTGATGATTTTCGGCTCCAGCTTTTCGATATCTCCTCCGATCATTTTATTGATGAGCGAGTCCGGATGCGACTTCAACTGCTCGCCGACTCGACGTGAAAGATGCCGCTGTCCGACATATGCTTCGACGCATCCGCGGTTGCCGCAGTTGCATTTGGGTCCGTCGAAATTGATCGTGGTGTGCCCGATTTCTCCCGCGCCTCCCAGCTCTCCTCTAAACGCCTTTCCGTCCACTATGAACCCGCCGCCGACTCCGGTCCCGAGAGTGATCATAATGAAATTCTTCAAACCTTTACCTGCACCAAACTTCAATTCGCCTACTGCAGCCGCGTTTGCGTCGTTCTCTACCTCCACATGCCCGCCGATCTTCTTCGCGGTCTCCTCGCCAAGCCTGAAGGTCGTCCAGTTCGAAAAGTTCGGCGGATATTTTACAGTCCCGCCGTCGAGGTCCACCATCCCCGGCGACCCGATCCCCACACCCTCCAGTTGATTTCCCGCCTGGTTCTCCTTCACCGCCGCGACTGCTTTTGCAATCTGCACCACCACCGCCTGAGGACTGACTTCCGCTTGAGAAGGTATCGATGTCTCGTACAGGATCTCTCCGTCTCTCGTTACCGCTCCCGCTTTGATGTATGTCCCGCCGAGATCAACTCCGATTATGTAAGTCATCAAAAAAGTCCTTTCTCAAACCAAGTCATTTCTTTCTCTTTTTCCAGATCGATTCCAGATATTTCTTCAGTACCGATTCTCTTCCGATATCTGTGGGTTCATAATAAAGCTTATCCTTGAGTACGTCCGGTAAATACTGTTGTTCCACGAAGTGATCCTGGAAACTGTGGGCATACCTATAATCCTTGTGATAACCGAGGTCCTGCATCAATTTTGTCGGCGCGTTTCTTAAATGAAGCGGGACCGGGAGATAAGGTTGTTCCCTCACGTCTCCGGCGGCCTTCTCGATTGACATGTAAGACGCATTGCTCTTCGGACAGCTTGAGAGATATGTGGTCGCCTGCGCAAGGATTATCCTGGCTTCGGGCATGCCTATATAATCCACCGCCGTGAAGCATGCTGTCGCGAGCGTTAGCGCGTACGGTTCTGCATTTCCTATGTCTTCTGACGCGAGCACGATCAGCCGGCGCGCGATGAACTTCGGATCTTCGCCTGCTTCAAGCATCCTCGCGAGGTAATAGACTGCCGCGTCGGGATCGCTCCCTCTCACGCTCTTGATGAAAGCTGAAATAGAATTGTAATGTTCCTCTCCGGTCCTGTCGTATTTATAATGTCTTATCTGGTAAGCTTCTCTAATAATGTCTTTTCCAAGTTGAGCTGGAGTCTTCTTTCCGGCAAGGTCGATCGCGACTTCGAGAGCGTTCAGCATAACCCGCGCATCTCCACCGCATAGACGAACGATCTCTTCTTCGGCGTCATGCGAGAGGATCGGGGTTTCGCCGAGACTCTCCTGAACTTTCTTTACTATTTCATCCTGCGCTATCGTCTGCCGGAGGATCGTTCTCAAATCTTTCTCGGCGAGAATTTCCAGAACATATACCTGTGAGCGGGAAAGGAGCGGGGAAATAACTTCGAACGACGGGTTTTCCGTCGTCGCGCCGATCAGGATTATGGAACCGTTCTCCACGCTTTCGAGGAGCGCATCCTGTTGAGCTTTATTGAACCTGTGGATTTCGTCTATGAAGAGAATTGTCCTTCTTCCGACCTCGAGAGATTTCTCAGCGGTCGCGATGATCTCGCGGAGCTCCTGCACGCCCGATGACACCGCGTTCACCTGGAAGAAATCTGCCAGCAGTTTTCCCGCAATAAGACGTGCGAGTGTCGTCTTTCCGGTACCCGGCGGTCCCCACAAAATCATTGAGCGCATTGTCCCGCTGTCGAGCATCTTGCGAAGCGTCCCATCCTTGCCGACCAGATGATCCTGTCCGACAAAATCGTCAAACGTCTTGGGTCGGATTCTTTCGGCAAGCGGGATTGCTGACTTCGGAGGAGAGAACAGACCTGAACCCTGGCGGCTTTGGCGGCCCGGGTTATTTTGGTTCCACTTTGATGATTTTTTCACCATTTCTATGCATAAAATACTTCTCTCTGGCGATTCGTTCAATTTCGCGATCGTCGGTCTGGAGTCTCTGTATCTCCAGGCGCATCTCGGAGTTGTCCCTCTCCAGCTGGCGTATCCGATTCTCTAGTGAAGACTTTTCACCCGACAGCCTCAACCGCTGGATCAAACCTCTTGAATCGAAAAGGAAGTATACAAAACCTATGGAAAGAACGAGTATGATAATTGCACTCCTCTTTCCGAACTTCTTTACGATCTTCTGAATGTCAGGAGTCTTCATCTTCCGACCGTGCTCAACTCGACAATCCTGGAAACCACCTGGACAAATGAAATCCCAGCCGCCGCCGCAGCTTTCGGAACAAGGCTTGTTTCGGTCATTCCGGGAATCGTGTTCACTTCAAGACAGTAAGGGATTCCATCTTCTCCTACCCTGAAGTCTACTCTCCCGAAAGTTTTGCAACCAAGCGCCTTGAAAGTTATCAATGAAAGATCCTGGAGTTTCAATGAAAGAGATTTCTCGATCGGGGCAGGCACAAGATAATCTGTCATCCCTTTTGTGTACTTGTGGTGGTAGTCATAGAAGCCTCCGTGCGGACGAATCTCGATCACCGGAAGCGGTTCGTCTCCAAGAATTGAAACGGTTAACTCGGCTCCCGGGATATATTTCTCGATCAGCACGATATCCGAGTATTTCTCCGCTTCATCGAGAGCAGGATCCAATCCGGTCTCGTCATTTACTATCGTAATTGCGACAGACGATCCCTGGTCGTTTGGTTTGACGACATTCGGAAAGCCCAAAGACGATATGCTTTCTTTAATCGAGGCAGACCTTGACCGAGATGTCTTTGTGTAATCGAACCATTCAGCAGTCGGTATATTATGGTGAAGGAAAAGTTTTTTTGACATGACTTTGTCCATTGCGACGGCGCTGGCCATTATCCCTGAACCAGTGTATGGAATCGATCTCAATTCCAAGAGCGACTGGACAATTCCGTCTTCACCATACCTCCCATGAAGGATGATGAATGCAAGGTCCGCGTTGTCGAAGGATTCAGATTCAATTGCAGAAAGATAATTTCTCGGCGATAGTTTGTTTAGGAACTCCTGAGCTGGCGGTGTCGTGCCGATGCCCTGAGACAGAAGTTCAGCTTCGGAGACTTGATTCCTGCCTAGTGCAGGATCAACTGCAACTACATGATGACCCGCTTCTCGAAGAGCTTTGATTATTCCTCTCCCGGACGCTATTGAAACAAGGCGCTCCGGAGAGCTTCCACCCAGCAGGACAACGACTTTCAAAGATTCTCCTAACTTATTGATCCTCAAAAACCTATAGTGAAGATATTTAAAGCCGCAGGAAAATACAAACCGTGCCCAGTGCCGAGCAAGAATGTGAAAACGATCATCTCATCCTAGATCGTGGATCACTATATTGTTTTTAGTCGAGGGGAAAATTCTGATTTACCCGGGGAAATAAGTCTCGGATCTCGGGACTTCCCGCGTACCCCGCTGAACAGTGCCTGCTCCCAGCCAGCAGGCACTTTTATTTTCGAGGCCTGATTTCCGAAGTCGGGAAGGAGGAGAGCTCGGAACCAAAGGAACCGTTTTATCTGACGCATAGTCCTCGTGCCGATGTTGACCGAATCCTGTCGTCGATACGATCGGGGAAACCTTCAGTCTCGATTTCTTGTACGATCATTCGTAGTATTATTCCGACCGTGAGAGTCCCGAACAGAGAATGCAGTTCAGTGAGATTCACGCCGGGTAATGAGCTACTCTGATGCTACTGAAATGTCCTATCGTTGAGTACTCTATCATCTTCCAAAAAAAATACAAATGTCATTCCCGAACGCTCCCATCGGGAATCCATAATTGAGAATGGAGATAGATTCTCGCTAAGAGCACGTCCCTACGATCCGACCGTCAACCCTGCGGGCGGGGGGAATGACAGCGGGAGAATTCGTCAATGTCACATCTCTTTGAAAATAGTCCACTATCCCATCCCCACTAAAAACTAAGGTTTCCGAAAACACGATGCTCCATTTGGACGACGGATCATTGCCAGCGTGTATCGAACCGACTGGACCATGTCGCGCCGGACCGTGTGGGCTCGGGTTTGATTAAAGCGGGTAGAGTCGAAGGGGAGAATGCAACATCGACGATAGAATCGCAATGAGGTGCGGCTGTCTCTCAGGGCCAGAGTGTTAGGTAGCGATTGGTTTGGATTGTCGTTTGAGTTGGAACAACTAGTAATGATCCACCAGCACCTAATAATTCTTTGGTTTTACAGCCTCACTGTCTCATGGTTTGATTGTTCCCGGTTCAAAACCTAAATTATTGACGAAAACTTACCTTAGAGTGACAAAAATGGTGCAAGAGATACTTGAAAATAGATTGAAAGTGTATGTGGAGACGTATGGATGCCAGATGAATCTTGCAGACACTGAGATCGTTCTCGGAATCATGAGCAAATCCGGGTATTCACCGACTCAGGTAATTGATGATGCGGATGTCGTCTTCCTCAATACATGCAGTGTCAGGGAGCATGCCGAGGAGAAAATTCATCAGAGATTGAGCGTTCTGCGGAAACAGAAGAATGAGAGACCGGGTCTTGTTGTAGGGGTACTCGGCTGCATGGCGGAGCGGCTTCGGTCGGGACTCCTAGAAAAGCAGAATGTGGATATCGTGGTCGGACCTGACGAGTACAGGAAACTCCCGCAGCTTTTGGAGGGCGCATTCTCCGGCGCGAAGGGAATCGGTGTACGCCTGTCGCGTACCGAAACCTACGATGACATCACCCCGTTCAGGGCAGAAGGAATTTCGGCGTGGATTTCTGTGATGCGCGGGTGCGACAAGTTTTGCACGTTCTGCATAGTACCCTTCACGCGAGGACGCGAAAGAAGCAGAGCACTCGTCGGTGTTGTCAACGAAGTGAGGCAGCTTGTCGGACAGGGTTTTCACGAAGTGACGCTTCTCGGACAGAATGTAAATTCGTATCACGACGGAGATAACGAATTCGCTGACCTTCTCGCCGCTGTGGCGAGCGTGAACCCCCATCTCCGAGTGAGATTCACAACTTCGCATCCCCAGGATCTGTCCGATAAGTTGATAGATACGATGGCGAGCCATGACAATCTCTGCAAATACCTGCATTTACCGGTGCAATCGGGTTCAAATCGGGTGCTTCACGCGATGAACAGAACTTATACCAAAGAGCATTATCTCAGTTTGGTCAAGCGAATTCGCGAGCGGATCCCGGGCATTTCGCTCTCCACCGACATTATCGCAGGCTTTCCTACAGAGACCGAAGATGAGCATAAAGAGACCGTAGAGCTAATGGAAGAGATTCGTTACGACGGCGCTTACATGTTCAAGTACTCTCCTCGCGAAGGGACACCTGCGTATGCTCTCGGTGACGATATCTCTGACGAAGTCAAGAGCAAGAGATTGAACGAGATAATCTCCGTCCAACAGCGGATCTCTCTGGAGTGCAATCGATCTCTGATAGGTAAATCGCTTCGCGTAATGGTTGACGGACCAAGCAGGAAGTCCGACGAGCAGTTCAGCGGCAGAAGCGGAACGAATAAGACGGTCATTTTTCCTGCGGGCGCCTTCACGCCCGGCGAAGAATTAAACGTAAGAATAAACAGAGCGACCTCGGCGACCTTGTTCGGAGAAATCGAAAGGCCGGCCGTTTAGAATGCTCCGACAAATGTTTCACTTCTTGTTCATCATTTTATGTACTCTGAGCTTGTTGCTGGATGATGCCGATGCCCAGCGTTTCAGCAGCGGCCCCCCTTCCTCACAGATGAGCCCACAAGGTGGAGATGAAAACGCGCTGAGAGCTTTCGAGGCTTACAAAGCCGGAAACATCGATCTTGCACGGAAATATCTTGGCGATTCGAAGCAGTCGGATCCATACGCGATGTTCGTGAATGCAGCTCTGGACCCTGATGCTGTCGAAGCTGCAGACATGTACAAGGAAATTGTCGCAGAAAATCACGGCAGACCTGTCGCGGGTGAGGCGCTCTTAAAGCTCTACAAGTATCATTACGCAACAGGGGATTACCAATCTGCCAGAACCGACTATGTCGAGTTAAAAAAATATCCGACCGCGGGTGAGGTGGCAGACCCGAGCGGTCTGGAAGACTCGCTGATCACACCAGCTAGGGCGTCGGCTCCAATCACACCGTCGGTTACAACTTCGGCTGCCGACAACGGACCTGAACGAGCTTCCACGAAATTTATCGTACAGGTGGGAGTTTTCACGACTCTCGAGAATGCACGTAATTTTATCGGGGATTTGCGCGACAATGGTATCGAAGGAACCGTTTTCACGAAGGACGCCGGTGGGAGATCGCTTTACGGTGTAAGCGCGGGCACATTTTCCTCGCGCGACGCTGCCGAAGATTACGCGCGCGAATTGAAAAGCAGGTCCGTCGACTGCATCGTGGTGGAAATGTGAAGATCACCGTTCTCGGATCGGGCTCCGCCGTCTCGAACCCCGGCCGCTTTAATAGCTGCTATATGGTCGAAGTGAAAGGGTCCTGCTTATTGATCGACTGCGGATCCGACGAGCTTCGAGCTTTGCAGGCACAAAGAGTCGATCTCTCTTCTGTAAATGAAATAGTCATATCGCATATGCATGCAGATCACTGCGCCGGCCTACCTGCCGTTCTGACCGCTATGCATGTTCTGGGAAGAAAGGAACCGATTGTCATTCGGATTCCTTATACGCAACTTGAGTTTGTCAATTTGTGGCTGGCGAATCTTTTCATTTACAAAGGACGAATGAGTTTCGACTTCAATCTGATACCTATTAGGACTGGAAAGGTGCCGGTGGGGAGCGAAAGTGAGTTAGAGTTTAATCAAACGCGTCACCTCGAGAAATATGCCCAATATGCCGGGTCGTTCGGAATATCTCCTCTGAGCTTTTCGATAATTGTGCGGGAAAAAAATAGAACTTTCTTCTTCAGCAGCGACATCAATTCAACCGATGAGGTGAAGTCGTTTGTCGAAATGAATTCTGTTTCTCTGATCGAAGCAACTCATCCGCCGATGGTTGAGATTGCTGAGATGGCAAAATCGGCCGCCGGCAATATATTCTTTACCCACATTCCGAGGGAACTTGAACCCGAAGGTGAGTGGACCGAAGAACTCCGGGTGCAGCACGGCGTCTTCAACCTTAACATGGTACACGATGGACAAATATTTGAAGTCTGAGAAGTATGCAAAATGACAATTGAAGAATTTCAGGAAAAATTTGGAATTATCGGGGCTTCGGAAGCTATCCGACAGGTGGTGGCTACCGTTATGCAAGTGGCGGCGACGGACGTGACTGTCCTTGTCAGCGGTGAAAGCGGCGTCGGTAAGGAAGTGGTTGCTCGAGCGATACATGGCGCCAGCCCGCGGTCACAGCGCTCCATGGTTGCAGTGAACTGCGCTGCGATTCCCGAAGGTATATTGGAATCCGAGTTGTTCGGTCACCAGCGCGGGGCGTTTACTGGTGCCGTGGAGGCACGGAAGGGATATTTCGAAATCGCGGATGGTGGCACACTGTTCCTCGACGAGATCGGCGACATGCCGCTGGTTACGCAGGTGAAACTCCTGCGGGTTATAGAGACCGGCGAATTCATGAGAGTGGGATCCTCTTTGCCGAAGAAAGTGGACGTTCGAGTAGTGACGGCGTCTAACAAGAGTCTCGAGGAGGAGGTTGCAAAAGGTTACTTCCGGCAGGATTTATATTTCCGGCTTCGCTCTGTGAATCTGTTTATTCCGCCTTTACGCGAACGTCGTGAGGATATCCCCTTGCTAGTCCGGAAATTCTCTCAGGAATTTTCCGAACGCAACAACATAAAGTTCGGAGGCTTCAGCCAGGATGCGATTGAATTATTAACGAGTTATGATTGGCCGGGCAATGTGAGGGAGTTGAAGAACCTGGTCGAAAGTGTGATCGTGCTTGAACGGGGCAGTGAAGTTAGTGCCGCGGTGCTCGAAAAACATATTCCCAAGTCGGGAGCCACATATTATGCAGAAAGTGGAGGAAAATTTCTCCCTGTCCGGGTTGGCAAAACCCCGGAAGAATCCGAGCGCGAGTTAATTCTCAGGGCGTTGTGGGAAATAAAGAACGATATTGTTGATCTCAAGGGCGCCGTGGAGGCGACTGCCCTCGAGAAAAAGCTTGCGCTTCCGGGCCCGCGCTTTCCCGCTGAGTACAACGGCAATGAAGGCGAACAAGCAGATCGGAATGGTCTGAATCTCGAAGAGATGGAAAAACGGATGATACAGGCCGCCATAGAAAAGTATCACGGAAACAAAAAGCTCGCGGCGGATGCGCTCGGCATCAGTCTGAGGTCTTTGTATCGCAAGCTCCGGGAATATAAATTAAAGGATGTTTGATGAGAAATTGTCTTATTCTCCTGGTTTTTCTCTCATTTGGCGGGTGTACTTACTCGTTCCGGGGCGCATCCCTTCCGCCCGGCGTGCGCACGGTAGCCGTACAGGTTTTCGACGATAAAAGCGGCTTCGGCGATCCGAACTTAAGATTGAACTTGACAAACTTGTTGACTCAGAAACTCGTCTCCGACAATACCCTGCAAGTCACAAACATGAACTCCGCAGACGCGGCAATAATCGGAATTGTGAACAGTGTTGCGTCGCAACCGACGTCAATCCAGGGCAACCAGCAGGTCGGCCGATGGCAAATCACAGTGACTGTGTCGGTCCGGTTTCAGAATCTCAGGACTCAGAAAACTATCTGGTCGAAAGATTTTTCTGATTGGGGAGAGTACGATCCAAGCCAGGGTCCGTCCAACAGAGATGCGGGCTTGAGCCAGGCGGAGGACAAGTTGACAGAAGATGTTTTGTTGGCAGTAGTAACTAATTGGTAATTGTAAAGAAAGGTATAAGGCATAAAGATGTCACCCCGCGTTGAAGACGCATTACTGATCTTTTATATAGTGGTACTAAGCTTCCCGTTCATATTTGGGTCGAACGGATTCCTGATGATCTATTACTATTTCAAGTACCGGAACCGTCAGATCTCCCGGAGCGCGGTCATGACAGAGTTTCCGGCTGTCACCATCCAGCTGCCGGTCTATAATGAGCTGTACGTTGTGAACCGCGCAATCGATGCGGTGTGCTCGCTCGATTATCCAAAAGACAAACTCGAGATCCAGATACTTGATGATTCTACCGATGAGACGTCGGCAATAATTTCGCAAAAGGTAATTGAGAAGACGAATCAGGGGTTCGATGTTCAGCATTTGCGAAGGGGAAATCGCCAGGGATACAAAGCTGGTGCGCTGAATTACGGCCTTCTCAAGGCAAAAGGCGAATTCATCGCAATCTTTGACGCCGATTTCATGCCGCGCCCCGATTTCCTGAGAAAAACATTCCCGAATTTCTCCGATCCTAAGGTCGGTCTCGTGCAGACCCGGTGGGAACATATTAACAGCGATTACTCCTTGCTCACTCGCGCCCAGGCGATTGCGCTCGATGGACATTTTGTAATTGAGCAGCAGGTTCGAAACAAGGCCGGTTTCTTCATCAACTTCAACGGGACGGCGGGGATCTGGCGGAGGAGCTGTATCGATGACGCGGGCGGATGGGAATCGGACACTCTCGCGGAAGATCTCGATTTGAGTTACAGGGCCCAGCTCAAAGGCTGGCGTTTTGTGTTTATGAAAGAATATACTTCGCCTGCAGAACTACCTGCGGACATAAGCGGTCTTCGATCGCAGCAGTTCAGATGGACAAAGGGTGCGATTGAAGCCGCCAAGAAGCTTCTCCCAAAAGTGTGGAGGTCTCCTCTTCCTCTCAGGATCAAATTGCATTCTACCGTCCATCTTTGTGCCAGCATGGTCTATCCTTTTGTACTTCTCATCGGCATTCTACAGGTGCCGATAGTATTCATCAAGCATTCGGGCCAGTACGACGCCACATTTATGATGATGAGCGGATTTATCTTCGCTTTCT
Organism: Candidatus Kryptoniota bacterium; assembly: GCA_036567965.1. Classification (NCBI taxonomy): domain Bacteria; kingdom Pseudomonadati; phylum Candidatus Kryptoniota; species Candidatus Kryptoniota bacterium. The sequence goes on along the minus strand of DATCTN010000015.1, from coordinate 71,140 downwards.
TCGGATCGTTCATGTTTTATCTTTACAGCCAGAAGGATGTCTATGAAGACTGGCGCAGGCGGATTTATCTGTTCCCGGTTTTCATGGCGGGGAGTATGGGTCTATCCGTCAACAACACGAAAGCAGTTATTGAGGGATTGATAAACAAGAAATCAGAGTTTGTCCGCACTCCCAAATATGGAGCCACCCGAAAGGTGGGTCCGTGGGCCGACAAAAAATACTCACAGAAAAAAATTAATTGGGTTTCTATCGCCGAGTTCGTCCTCGCTCTTTATTGTCTCTCGGGCATTGTGATGTCGATAGCGTATCTTGAAATTGCCGCGGTTCCATTTCAGGTTCTGTATTTCACCGGTTTCGGAACAATGTCGTACATGTCTTTGAGAGAAGCCTGGGAGGCAAGGAAATCCGTCGCGCGCGCGGTTCCCAATGTCAAGCCTGTTGCTGAACAGGTGGCAAAGTAAAGAGCGTTCATGCTCGCAACTTCGTCGACCACCAGGTATTAGATTTATTGCGGCCACTTGCTGAGCCCGGCGCAATCGAATGGCGCGCAATTGCTTTGTCGTGAGCGCATCCTTCTTGAGTTTCGTTCGGTAAACGGAAAAAGGATTCATTGGAGCAGGTGGCAAACGTAACGTTCAAATATGGCGGGAAGGACATCGCGCTTCTTCAATATCTTGAAGATAGACTTAAGGCAAACCCTTCATCTTCACTTTTCGCTATGCTTGCCTATTTTTACGTCGAGATCGACAGGGTCGGCGAAGCGCTGTCGGTAGCGCAGCGCGGCGTGATCGCACACCCGGCGTATTCTACGGGACATGTGGTTCTTGCGATGGCAATGATGAAAGCCGGCCTCTTCACCGACGCGCACAGGGAACTCCTCAAGGCGGCGGACCTTCACCCTGGTTCGAAAATAGTGGAGTGGGTCTCGTCGGATTTCGAATCACGTGCACAGGCCGATCTAATTGGAAAGAAACTTGCCGTTCAGTTCCGGAGAACGTCAGCTGACCCCGACATCATGAAGAAAGTCGGGGAAACGCTGAAAAGAAATGCGCTCAGGAAAAACGAGAATGATTTCCTGATTCCCGGTCTCGATACTATTGTAGGCGACGATCTTTCGAAAGTGCAAAAGCGGTTTACCGACTCGTTAAGCAAGCTCGGCGTTCAATTGCCCCAACCGCGCCGGCCAAAATCGGAGCCCTTAAAAAACCGAACCGGATCGAGCATCGCGAAGTCCATCATCGATAAGGTGTCAAGAGAGTCGGACGCTCAGCCCGGCGCCGAAGAGGTCCCCAAAGCGGTAGTAGAGCCGGAGAAACCTGAGCCCGGTCCGGGAGAAGGTGATTTCGATCTCGACACGCTCGCAAGGGAGCTCGTTGCCGCCGGACCGATCCGGTCGGACAAAAGTCCCGTCGACGAAGCAGGACCAAGGGACGAAAGTTCAGGGATTGAACTTTCGCCGGAAATTGTCACCGACACTCTCGCATTGATTTTTGAACAACAGGGGCAGACAAAGACGGCAATTGAAGCTTACACCATACTAATCACTAAGAAACCCGAAAAAGCGGACTTCTACAAGGAGCGAATTGCCGCCCTGAAATCGAAAACCGATGCCGCCCACTGAGTCTTTCGGTTCGCCGGACCAGAAGAGTCGGTATGTCAGGCGGATGTTCAACGCGATCTCCAAGCGGTACGATTTCCTCAACCATTTCCTCAGCGTGGGCATCGACATTTACTGGCGTAGACAAGCTTTGCGACTTTCACAACTCAAGAACGGCGAATGGTTCCTCGACGTGGCGTGCGGTACGGGCGATATATCTATTCAAGCCGCGAACAAGAAGCCTGCGCGGATCGTGTCGGTGGATTTTGCTGAAGCCATGTTGAGAAATTTCGAAATGAAAAAGAAGAATCTCGGTCTCGACGGTAGTGTCGAATTGATTCAGGCGGATGCCGAGCTTCTTCCGTTCCCCGAATCCACTTTCGATGTAACGGCGGTTGCGTTCGGTGTCAGGAATTTCGGAAATCTCGAGAGAGGACTTTCTGAAATGCGCCGGGTCCTGAAGACAGGTGGAAGAATCGTAATCCTCGAATTCTCAACGCCTAAATCATTAGGCATCCGTGAGGCGTACCTTTTCTATTTCACACGGGTACTTCCCATCATCGGCAAATTGGTCTCGAAAGATCCGGGAGCGTACCGATACTTGCCGGGCTCTGTTTCTGGATTTCCTGATGGCGGCGATTTTGAAGAAATACTGAGGAAAGCCAATTTCAGAAACATTTCCTCCACATCGCTGACTTTCGGCATCGCGACAATTTATTACGGAGAAAAGTGAATTGACCGGTACCGCAAGTCTGAGAAGCGATGAGCTGATCGGTATTGTCGGCGGAAATTTTGAGCTGATCGCCGAGAGATGGCTGGCTTCAATCAATTCCATCCCGAAATATTTCGGAAGCAATCAGATCCCGTTCTACAGGAGCCAGGTTGTCGAATTACTTCATTGTATAACCGACCTGCTCGAGGTTAACGACCCCTCGCGGCTCATTAAATTCACAGAGCGAATTGTCAAACCGCCTTACAACGGTCTCCTCACATTGTCTTCAGTCCACGAGACATTTCTTCTCGGTGAAGACGCGATAATATCCGTTGTTCGCGAGAAGATGAAAAGTCAGGACGACATATTCGAGTATTCAAGGCGGGTCGACGCATGTTTCCACGAGATAATTTACAGATATGCCAATGCGTACCAGAACTATCAGAGTGAGGTGAGCGCGTCAAGACGCGAGGTAATCGAGCGCCAACGCGAAACTCTGCTTCGATTTACAAATGCGATCGGATCTGCCAGTACATACGACGGAGCTCTCAGCGCCGCGATCGGAATAATTTCGGAAGAATCCAGATCGAATGCGGTCGAGTATTTCGCATTCGATCAAATTACGAAAAAGCTGAATTTTCGGTCCGCGATTCCGGAGCGGGTCCCTTCTGCAACCGGGACTTTCCTGGACGCGTTGGCCAGCCAGTTCGGGAACGAGTCCAGCGCACGACGGGGATATGCGGTGATGCAAGAGGTATTCGGTAACCGGAGGGTCGTTCTCCTTCTCCCCGTGTGCGCGGGTGATTCCCTGATAGGTCTCCTCCTCCTTTCATACCACGCAGTTCCATTGAGAGAAAGTACTGTCGCCGAATTTCAGGACGAAGGATTGAGCATTCTCCTCGCTATGGCGGACCAGCTCGGCCACGGCCTGAAAAGATTTCTCCTGGAAGAAGAGGTGACTTCGAAGGGGCATTACATCTCTGTGCTTACGGACAATTCCGCAGACGCGATAGTCGGCCTCGATATACAGGGGATGATCGTTTCGTGGAATAAGGGCGCGGCACAACTATTCGGATTTCAATCGGGGGAAGTAGTAGAGCAGCCTTTCTCGATTCTCCTCCCGCAGGAGAAGAGGCTCCTAGGTGACGATGAGTTGATTCTACAGCGCATAAGGAAAGAGGGAATTGTCAGAAATTTCGAGCTCGAGTGCGAAACGAAAACTTGCCAGCGGGTAACCATCAGCCTGACGGGGAGCGTCTTGAAGGATGAGCAGCTTACTATCATAGGCACCGCCCTGATCATGCGCGATGTCACCCAGTTGAAGCAGTACGAGCTGGAGCTTCGTCAAACAGAGAAGCTTTCTTTCATCGGTCAGATTTCCGCGGGGATCGCCCATGAAATCGGCACCCCGTTAAACATAATCCTGGGGAACGCCGAATTTCTGATGATGGACATGAAATCCGGCGAACGGGACTACGACGAGCTGAGGATGATTGTCGGCGAAACAAACAGGATCGCAAAACTGATACAACAACTTCTGGATTTCGCCCGTCCGAAAAGAATGCGGGCAAAACCAGTCAGCATTAATGAAGAAATTCAAAATGTGCTCCAGCTTCTGAAGAACCAGCTCGACAAGTCGTCTATCGAGCTTCGCCTCGTGCTCGACGACACGCTTCCTTTTGTATTTGGGGACGCAGCTCAACTTCAGGAAGTTTTTGTAAATTTGATCGTGAATTCGATCCACTCTATGGAAAGGGGCGGCATCCTGACGATTTCGACCCGCGGGAACGTCCGACGGGAAGATAATACCATTGAGGTTTCGATTGCGGATACCGGGTGCGGCATTCCTGCCGAAAACCTTCAAAAGATATTCAACCCTTTCTTCACCACCAAAGAAGTTGGCAAGGGGACCGGGTTGGGTCTGGCGATAGCACAGAGAATCGTCCAGGACCACAAGGGAACAATCTCGGTTGAAAGTGAGGTTGATAAAGGGACGATATTCAAATTGACTTTTCCAGTATACACTAATCCGGCATAAACATGAGAGCAGATATTTCAATCCTTGCGGTCGACGATGATGTAAACATGCTTTCGATGCTCGAGAAGTTCCTCAGGCGAGCAGGATACACCGTCGAGACGACTTCAGACAGCTTGAAAGCGATGTCTCTTGTCGAGGATAAGAACTACGATATAGTAATTACCGATATTCAAATGCCCAAGGCCTCGGGCATGGATTTGCTGAAACGCGTCAGGGATCTTCAGAAGGATACGATGGTCGTGATGATAACCGCATTCGGCTCCGTCGACTCCGCAGTGAACGCGATGAAAGCGGGCGCATACGACTATGTCAGTAAACCGTTCAACATCGACGAGATCCTCGCGCTCCTTGAACGCGCTACACAGCAGCGCCGCCTCCAGCGGGAAGTGGAATTCCTTCGGCAGGAGGTGGAACGCAAGTATTCATTCTCCAACATCATCGGTAAGAGTAAGGCGATGCAGGATATTTTCGCACTGATACAGAGAATCTCGCATGCACGGAGTAATATACTCATAACTGGAAGGAGCGGGACGGGAAAAGAATTGATCGCGAAAGCGATTCATTATAACAGCGATCGCAAAGCGATGCCGCTTGTGACTGTCAATTGCAGCGCGATTCCGGAATCACTTCTGGAGAGTGAGCTCTTCGGTCACGAGAAAGGCGCCTTCACCGGCGCGATAAGCTCCCGACGCGGATTGTTTGAAACTGCTAACGGCGGCACGTTGTTCCTGGATGAAATCGGCGACATGCCGCTTGGCTCACAGTCGAAACTGCTGAGAGTTGTTGAGACAGGCGAGGTCAGACCTGTCGGAAGCGATGACGTAAAAAAGGTCGATGTGCGTGTTATCGCGGCGACTCACCGGGATCTGAAAGAATTGATAAAGCATGACCAGTTCAGAGAAGATCTTTTCTATAGACTGAACGTGATCTCCATCCATGTGCCTGACCTGCACGAGCGAACCGAGGACATTCCGATCCTGACCGAACACTTTCTCAAGAAGTACGGCGAACAGTTCGGGAAACAAAACGTTCAAATTACGAGAGAGGCATCTGCGTGTCTGCTCCGCTACACATGGCCGGGAAATGTCCGCGAACTTGAAAATGTGATCGAGAGAAGCATAGCGCTCTCAGGAGGAGATGTGATCGACTGCAAAGATTTGCCCGACCACCTCTTCCAGATGAAATCGAGCGACCTCATAGACGACCTTGCCGCAGACAACATGCCTCTTTCCGAAGTCGAGAAGCGTTACATCGTCAAAATACTTCAGCGTACCAACTGGCATCAATCCAAGGCGGCGCAAATTCTGGGGATAGACAGAAAAACTCTTTACAGAAAGATCAAAGAATACAATCTGATTCAAGGTTAGAGCAACCGCCTTCTGCAACCATGCCATCCTGACGGGTGCGGAGTTTGTCACCGGCAAGGGCCCCAAGGGGTTTAGGATTCTCTGGACACCAGACACCCGATCAGAAACCGGTGGCCTTTGTTTACCCGCTTGCTTCTGACACCCTTCTCCTTGCCACTCGTCACATCACGGGGAAAGGTTACCCGGTCCACTTGCCAGAAGCTTGTCAGGGTTGTAGATTATCATGAGCACAGATAGAGGGCTATTTTCTCCGTGTGTTGGTGAAATCAACTATTTTGCAACAAGGGAGGCGTTATGAGAGGATTACTCTATGGTCTGTTCGTAGTGATTGTTGGATTCGGCGCGTCCGCGCACTCGGAAACTCGGCTTCATGGTCTCAAAAAGGGGAATTCTGGCGGCGGCAAGTCAGTCTCGAATTTGTCGCGTCAACCAATTTCCGCGCTCCGGGCTGGACAGAACTTGGCAGCGTTTACATCGAGGCTAAGCGTGTCAACAAATTCTACCGGTCACAGTTTGAAAACAGCTTCTGTCGGTTCAAACCTTTTCCAGAAATTCCCCTTGAAGATTCAGGCGGTAAGCGGAAACGCACCGACGAAGATTAAATGGAACCGCGAACTTGGAACACCGAGGTATATGGAATTCGTCGTCGATACAAAGGCACCCGCAAGTATTCCGGATAAAGCGACGGCGATCAACATTGCACGTCAGTTTCTTCGTCGGAACGCGGAGCTCTTGAAGATACAGAATCCCGATGACGAGTTTACATTTACAAGCAGCAGCCAGGATAAGGAAGGTTTTACGCACGTCAGATTCCAGCAAAGATACAACGGAACAGAAGTATGGGCGAAAGACGCTTATGTCCATTTGAACACCTCAGGCCAGGTATTTTCTTTTAACGGCGTTTATGTCCCGTCGCCGACTTCACTTTCAGGCGCGCAATATCATTTATCTGAGTCCGACGGTATTCAAACCACGACCGCAGATCTCAAAGGCAAAGGGATGTCTACTGACGTTCAGTCACAATTTAAAAAGATGATGAGGTACGGCGGCCCTTCGGCGCGGAAGGTCATTTGGGTCGACGCCTTTCACGTCCCGCATCTCGCGTTGTTCGTCGAGGTGAGAACCGGAATCGATCACGACTGGTATTATTTTATCGACGGAGTCGACGGAAAAATCCTGCGATCATACGACAATGTGGACCATGACGGACCGGTACAGGGAAGCGGTGTTGATCTGAACGGCGTGACGAGGAGCTTCAGTGTGTACCAGGTCGGATCAACGTACTATCTGCTTGATGCGTCGCAGGCCATGTACGATGCGGCACATTCGCAGATACCCGATAACGCCATCGGCGCGATCATGGCTCTCGATCTCCGGAGTACCGATCTGTCGTCGCAGTCTCAATTTTACTATGTGACATCAACAAATAACACGTGGACTGATGCGTCTACCGTGTCCGCGCAGTTCAACGCGGCGATCACGTACAATTATTACCGGACGACATTCGGAAGAAACTCGATCGACGACAGCGGGATGACCATCTACTCCGTGGTACACGTAACGTCGAACGGAGCCTCGATGGCAAACGCTTTCTGGAACGGTGGGCTGATGGCATACGGTGACGGCGGTCAGGTGTTCAATCCGCTCGCGGGCGGACTTGATGTTGCCGCACACGAAATGACGCACGGTGTCACCCAGCACTCCGCAAATCTGGAATATGTCGATCAGTCGGGCGCATTGAACGAGTCGATTTCCGACGCGTTTGCCGTCATGGTCGATACATCCAATTGGCAAATCGGTGAGCAGGTAATGAAGGACCTTGTCGATTACCCGACCGGTGCTTTGCGCGACCTTTCGAATCCTCATAACGGTGGAAGCGCCGGCAGTGCGAGCTGGCAGCCTGCAGCGATGAGCGAGTTCGTATCCACAACAGAGGACAATGGCGGCGTGCATACGAACAGCGGTATACCGAATCATGCCCTGTACCTTGTCGCGAGCTCAATTGGCAGGTCGGCGGCCTCGCATATCTGGTATAAAGCGCTGACAAATTATCTGACACGTTCTTCGCAGTTCGTCGATGCGCGGATCGCGACCGTGAACGCAGCGGGAGAGCTTTACGGTCAGTCGAGCAGCCAGGTCACCGCGGTAAAAAACGCTTGGAGTTCAGTCGGAGTAACGGACAGCGTTGCCACACCGACTCCTCCACCGACACAAGTCATGGGCCCCAATTGGCTCCTTGTGACGAATACTTCACCATCGGACCCCAACACTCTTTACATGGCGAAAACAGTCATCCAATCGAATTCCGACTACTCCGCTCTTAGTACCACTACGGTGTCAAATCGTCCTGCAGTTTCCGATGACGGAAGCCTGGTGATCTTTGTCGATGGGGATCACAAGCTTCGTGCTCTCTATACAAATCCCGGGAATCCCCAGGAGGCATTCTTAGATACCAGCAGCGTCTGGGAAAGCGTGGCAATCGGTCCTGGATTGAGCAGCATCGCATTGACGTCGATATATATCGACACGACGATCTATTATTATAATTTCAACACCCAGCAAGCACAGGACTTCAAGATAGCTACCCAGTCCTACGACGGACCGCCAGCGAAGACGGCCCTATACGCGGATGAAATGTCGTTTGATCCGACCGGGAATCTGTTGCTCTTCGATTGCTACAACCAAGTTCCAGGAGCTCAAGGGGACACACTACGGTACTGGAATATCGATTTGCTCGATGTTACTTCGGGAAAAATGGTGAACGTATTTCCTCAGCAAAGCGGGATTGATCTTGCTAACCCCGCTTTTGCCAAAACATCGACAAATAGATTTACTTTTGATTACTTGGATGAGAAAGCCAGCAATGATTATGTAATGGCAGCGGATTTCAACACAGGCAATTCGGGGATAGTTTCCGGCCCGCAGAATGTTCTCGGGTTTCCGACATATTCATCGGACGACGATACTATCGCGTATCATACATTGGTCGATTACCAGTCGGCTTTGCATGACGGAATAGACAAGATGCCGCTCCTGTCCGACCAGCTCACGGGCTCCGGAACCGCACAATCACACTCCATTGATGCGGCTTTTCCTGTCTGGTTTGCCATCGGAACCAGGGTTACTGGTGTGCAAACGAGAGGTGGAGGTATACCTGCTGAATTCAGTTTGTCGCAGAATTACCCGAATCCGTTCAATCCTTCAACTACCATAACCTACGCCGTCCCGGAAAAGGAAATTGTCAGCGTGAAAGTATTTGACATTCTTGGGCAGGTGGTTGAGACTTTAGTCAACGAAGAGCAATCACCTGGAACTTACACGGTAAAGTTCGAAGGAGGTGCCCTATCAAGCGGTCTCTATTTATGTGTAGCCCGGGCGGGGAACTACTCCGCGATTCGCAAGATGCTTTTGCTGAAATAGACCGATGCTTCCGTTGGATTTGTTCAGGCGCCGGAAAACTACCCGGCGCCTTTTTTTTCGTGTTGACATTCTCAAATCAATTGCCGAGATTTCGAGTGCAGAAGTAGTTGCCGGAGAGCGTTTCCATTTTTCCCCGGCAGAATTTGACTCGGACCATCGTTGTGAATGCCCCTATGCGAAGTTGATTGGTACTGATCCGGAATTCAAGATGTTCAGACGTGATGAGAAGGAGAGTAAGCGATGGAGAAGAAGGAACTATCCGCAGTCAGGAGTGAAATCTTTTTGAGGATTCGCAGCGCACTCGATGATAGATACGGGGAATTTGTTCCAGCATCGTTGATTGAGGATGAATGCAGCAAGGAGGACATAACCACGCTGTTCTCGAGAATTGAATCCTTCAGGTCCGACGAAGACTTGATAGACCTGTTCGATGCCTTGAAGAAAATTTACGATGGGAATTTCGGCCGGTGCTTGTTTTGCAGGAACGAGATCGCATTTCGAAGACTAATTGAGAACCCGCTGGTGAAGTTTTGCGGCGACTGTGAAAGATTGTTGAACCCGAGGCATCCATCGGTCGAAACCTTTCGCGGGGAAAACCTGCCTTAGTTTCTGGCGGCGGGAGTCCGGTTCGGAAACACCGCGTGTGGTAGCGGGCTCTAGGCGGGAACAGGTGCGGCCACAAAGGCCGTGTTGAGGGCGGTGGCTATGTCTTCCAAGGGCAGGACTGCGTCGGCAAGTTCTGCATCCACGACAGCTTTCGGCATCCCGTAGATCACGCACGTCTCCTCGTTCTGAGCAATAAGTTTACCTCCGGCGCTTTTGATTAACTTCGCACCTTCCAAGCCGTCCTTGCCCATCCCGGTCATTATCAAAGCAAGAATCCTTCCGCCGTAGTTCTCGTAGGCAGAGGTAAACATTACGTCCACCGAAGGACGGTGAAGTGAATCTTGCGGTTCCTTCGGAGTAGTTATGATATTCCGGCTGCCGTCTCTTGCAAACTTCATGTGCAAACCGCCGGGAGCAATGAACACTTTCCCTTTGTCCAACTCCATTCCGTCCTGCGCTTCGAAGACCTTTACCTGGCTGATTGCATCTAGCCGTTCAGCAAGAGACTTGGTGAAATGTGGCGGCATGTGCTGCACGATCGCGACGGGGACAGGAAAATCCTGCCTAAGAAAGGGAATTACCTTCTGGAGTGAAAACGGACCGCCGGTTGAAATCCCTACGGTGACAATCTGCGCGCCGGGGAGTCGAGTGTTCGAGGTTCTGTAAGACCTCGAGCCCTTCAAAGGCTCAGAGGACAAATACCTGCAACGACTTCTCGCGATCAGTTTCACCTTTGAGATCAGCTCGTCTTTGATTTTTGTTATGTCAAGGGAGACATATGACAGCTGTTTCGGTATAAAATCTACTGCCCCCGCAGACAACGCGTCGACCGTCGCCTTTGCTCCCTCTATTGTAAGAGAACTCACCATGAGAATGGGCAAAGGATTTTCTTTCATGATCATTTTCAATGCTGTGATGCCATCCATTCTCGGCATCTCGACATCCAGCGTCATCAAGTCCGGCTTGAAAGTCTTTACCTTCTCGATAGCTTCGACCCCGTCTCTCGCTGTTGCGATAACCGATATTTCGGGATCGCCTCCGAGCATCATCGATAAAGCCTTTCGCATAAAGGCGGAATCGTCGACTACAAGCACACGAATCGGCATCTCAGCCCCTCAAAGATCCCGCGGCGGTTATCCTTGACCCATTTGCTCTTTGCGCGAGCCGCAGTAGTTCTCCCGTATCGATTATCATTATCACTCTCCCGTCACCGAGGATAGTCGAGCCTGCAATGCCGTGAATGTTCTTCAAATATGACCCAAGGGGTTTAATAACAATTTCCTTCTGTCCGACCAGATGATCGACCACTATCCCGAACTTCTGGTTCGCAACTCCGACCACAACAGTGTAAAAACTCTTACTCGCCTCGTCTCGGCCAGGTACGTCGAGAATTTCCGAAATGTCCACCAACGGAAGGACAAATTCTCTTAATCTTATAACATCGCGGCTCTGGACTGTCGCAACGTCCTTCTTAAGCGTGTGGACGACCTCCAGGACAGAACTGAGGGGGACTGCAAAAGTTTCACTTCCGACGCTCACCAGTAATCCCTGAATGATAGCGAGGGTCAACGGAAGCTTAAGAGTTATCTTTGTCCCTTCACCGACCGCGGATTCCACAGATATCATCCCGTTGAGCTTGGTGATGTTAGTCTTGACGACGTCCAAACCGACGCCGCGGCCGGAAACATTACTTACTTTTTGTGCTGTGGTGAATCCGGGTATAAACATGAGGCCGTAGGTGTCCTCAGTTTTCATTTCCCGCGCTTCTTCGGAGCTTATTAATCCTTTCTCGAGCGCCTTCGCCTTAAGACGCTCCGGATCAATACCTGCTCCGTCGTCACGTATTTCAATCATCACATGATTGCCCTCATGACCGGCCGAAAGAGTTATGGTGCCTCGGGCAGGTTTCCCAAGCTTCGTCCTCGTTTCAACGCTCTCGATTCCGTGGTCTGCCGCATTCCGTATCAGGTGAACAAGCGGGTCGGTTATCTCCTCGATAATGGACTTGTCTAGCTCCGTCTCCTCGCCGCTTGTAACGAGATCGATTTCCTTGGAGTATTCTTTTGCTATGTCTCGCACGAGTCTTGGAAACCTGTTGAAAGTTCTTCCGATTGGAACCATCCTTGTTCGCATCACTGCAGCCTGAAGCTCCGTCGTAATAAAGTCGATCTGGGAGCCGGTGTCACTAAGCTCCGCTTCAAGATCGTCGCGCTCCTCGTTCTTTATCGAACTGACAATCTGAGATAGCCTGTTCCTGCCGAGTACGAGTTCGCCTACGAGATTCATCAGCTGATCCAGCCTGTTCACTTCGACGCGGATTGTCGTGTCGATGGTGGCACGTTCAACTTTCTGATCCTGCCGTGACGGTTGCTGCGATGGAGAATATCCATTCTGTTGTCCGTGCTCAGCCTGATTGGCGGGAATAGACTCTTCGTCGTTCGCCGGAAGTATCAGCTCGGCCGACTTCTCTTCCGGGGCCGGGACTGACTTCTTCTCCTCTCCGGCTTTCTTGCCTGAGGCTTCGGGAATCTTGCCGCTGGAAAGAATCTCAAGTTTTCTTATTGTCGAGTAAAGATCTATCTGCTGGATGTCGCGTTCAACCACCTGTTTCAGGAGTGTTTTCATCAGATCGAACGCCTCGAGCATCCCGTCCATCATCTCCGGTCTGAACTTCAATTCGTCCCTGCGGAGCTTGTTCAACACATCTTCAAACCGGTGTGCCACTATACTCATCTGGTCGAAACTGAGAAAACCGGACGTTCCTTTGACTGTGTGGACGGCCCTGAAGATGGAATTTACAAGTTCCTTGTCTTCGGGCCTTTTCTCAAGTTGAAGGATTTCGTTGTCCAGCTTTTCGAATATTTCGTTTGTCTCGACAATGAAACTGTCGACGATCTCCTTCATGTCTTCGGCGAACATCGGGTGCTCGCTCATAAATGTCTCATGCTCCGTTTCCGAATAATTTGTCGATTTCGTCCTGGGAGGCGGGATTTGGAGTGCCGCGCTGACTCAAGTCGCCCGGATTGAGTTTCAGCGCACTCGCGTGTTGAATGATCTCGTCAACCGATCGCTGTCGCGACGCCGATCGGTCATACGCAGCATCCGGATCGAAAGAATGTTTCTCGACTTTTACCATCTCGCTCACCAAGTCGGCGCCCTTGATCTTGAACCGTTCAATTAAGTCCGACAGTCTTCCGTGCACCGATTCTAAGTTGTTGACGATTCGGCGCATTGTTCGGGAATCGTCAACGACCAGGAAGTTCACGTCTATCTCCTCAGTTTATGTATTTGGCTACCTCATACTGGATGCGTCTCTGGTCGAAAGGCTTGACGAGATATGAGTTCGCCCCCAGTTTGAGTCCCAATGCAATGTCCTGCTCGTTGCTCAGTGAAGATAGAATGATTACCGGAACCTCCGAATATTCTCGATCTTCCCTGAGAGCCCTCAGGAACTCGAACCCGTCCATGTTCGGCATGTTCAGATCGGTGATGACGAGGTCGACCTTGTTTTGTGAAAGTTTCTCCAGCGCTTCCATGCCGTCCCGCGCCGCCACGACAGAAATCCCCTGTGAGCGAAGTGCGTACACAAGGAATTTTCTGATGGATTCAGAGTCATCGACTACCATTACAGCTTTAGCCAAAGTCGCCTCACTCCTTCCGGTAAGCAATTGTTTTTTCAAAGTGAACGGGTTTGAACGCTTGAGACAACCCGTAGAGTGTCTCCGAATAGCCAATGAAGAAATAGCCGCCCTTGTTCAGGCTATCATATATCGAAGAGACAACTGTCTGTTTGGACTTGAAATCGAAATAGATCAGTACGTTTGCGGCAAAAACCACGTCGTAGTTCCTCATTGTTCGCATCATGTTCCGGTCAAAGAGATTCAGCTGCCTGAATTCACTCATGGCGGCTACCTCCTGATCCAGCTGATATTTATCTTGATCTTGTTTGAAATATTTCCCGAGATAGTTTTTCGGAATGTTCCTGACAGCATAATCCTTGTACACCCCTTTGGCGGCGGTCTCAAGTACATGCGTGTTTATATCTGTTCCGACGATTTCAAATTTCACACCCGGGTATTTCGGTCGGATCTTTTCCCGGATGATGAGCGCGATTGTATGGGCTTCTTCTCCGGTTGAGCAAGCCGCACTCCAGATCCTGATTGCATTTGCTCCGGCCTGCATTTTCCTTTCGGCAAGCTCGGGGAGAACGATTTCTTCGAGCGCTTTGAACTGCGGCTCGTTCCTGAAGAAGAACGTTTCATTGATCGTGACTGAATTGATCAGGTGCGACAGCTCCATCGCGCCACGTCCATTCATCAGCTCACTGAAGTACCGCGAGTAGGTCTCGAGGCCGAGGGCAGCGAGACGTTTGCTCACCCTGCTTTCCAGGAGATACTTTTTGTTCTCGGCAAAAAAGATGCCGGTCTTTTCGTATATGAAGTCTCTCAGACGTATGAATACGTCGTCGTCCAGCTTGGAAACCTGAGGTGATGTATTTGATTGCGGGGTGTAACTCATCTACTCTTTCCTGTCTTCTTCGGGTGTATCGGATACACCGAGCATCGATGCAGCCGCAAAACGTATGTCCTCATCGTAATCGGTGGTAAGTCTCTGGAGCTGCTCCACAAAGAAATGAGGACCGATTCTTGCGGCAAGGTCGAGCGCGTAGGTTTTTACGGACGACTCCTCGTCTTCCAGCGCCTTGCGTACGATTCCTGTGGAACTCGAAGGTCCAAGATGCGTGAATGTACTGAGGACCGCCATTTTTGAATCGACATTGAGTTTTGCAAAGATGCCGTCTATAAACTCCGCCGCATCTGAGAAAATCGTAGAATGTGTGAAGGCGGGATCGGTGGAGCCCGAGTCGTAGAGGAGCGACAGCACAAGCTTCAGAACGGGAGCGTATTTGTCTTCCGGCACATCGGCAGAGCAAATAAATTTCAATGTGTCTTCAACCCGGCCTTTGAGCGCCGTGCAGATCGCGTTGTCTACAATCTCAAATCTCCCGAGGTGATGTACCAGGCTTTCTATGGTCTCTTTGTCATCGAAGTACTTCAGTCCTCTCACCGCGGCGCGAACATAAGAAGCGTCTGCGTCATCAAGCATTCCAAGCAGGGTATTTCTTAGATCGGAGGGAAGAGCGACAGGGCAGTTGATCGATTCGAGGAGCTGTATTACTGAGTGAAGAACCACTGGTTTTGCGAGATCGGAAACGGAGTTCATTTTTCTTATCAAGACTTCGAGAAGTCCTCTGTCCTTTCTTGAAGCCAGGGCTTCGGCGGCAGCAAGCTGGACGACCGGGTCAGCGTCGTCGAGTGCTTTTTCGAGAAATTCCAGAGCTACGCGCTCCGAAAAAACTGCGAGGGCATTGACGACATTTGGCCGGAGCGATTCGTTCTTTCCGTATATTTCCATAAGCGCATCTATGTATTTCTCGCTGTGGAGCGCGCCAAGAGCATCGATACACGCTCCTACTACATTCTGGTCCGAATCTTCCAGGTGCCCCGCTATCTTTTCCACCGATGTGTCGCTAGGAGGAAGCTGTGCCAGTACGTCGATGGCAAACTTCCGGAGATCTTTGTCGGAAGAATCGACATATGGAATGAGGGCAGGGATCGCGGCAGCTTTCATCCGGACAAGAGAATCGCCAGCGAGATTCCTCACTGCGATGTTTCCGCTCGAAATGTGGACGGCAACCAGAACTGCAGCCTGTTCATTTGAGCACAGAACGAGTAAGCGGGAAGCCGCCTCCCTCACTCCCCTATCGTCATCTGTGATCAGATTCGCAGCGGCTTTCAGAACTCTTTCATCGGAAGAGAAGTCGTACAAGCTCTCGAGCGCGCTTCTACGCTCCGATGGGTCCTGATTTTTGAGTTGTTCCAGAAGTTTCTCTACCATATGCTCTCAGATATTCTTTGTGTGGATGAATTCGTTCTTTGTCACTTCAAATGTCGCGTTACTATAAGCCTGCTTGAGGGCGAGCCGGACACCGTTAATTTCCATTACAACACTCTGGTGCGCAGTTCCCAAGACCGCCGGCTTGGCGCTCTTCTTCTTTTTTAACTCGATTGCCGTCTCCTGTTTTCTAGTACCGAGAGTTTTAATTGCGTCGCCCATTTCGCGTAGCTTGTCCTGAAGGAACTTCAGCCGTTCGCGTTTTTCTTCGGTAAAGTTTTTTCCATCGCTCCTGTCGCGAACTAGAAGGTATACCTCGTTCTTCATTTCATTCAAAGTCTTCGTTTGAATTTCAATTTCCTTGTCGATGGCGGCGACCTCGACACTTATTCTGGTTGATACAAGTTCGGACATCGGGGGACCTGCTAACGAAGGATTCCTGCCGTATGGATATTGGCTGAAGTCCCCTGCCCACTAACATTGAGATGGATCATGCGTTTGACCCCGTGTTCACTTCGGACAGATGTTCCTGCTCGTCGGATGAAAGGACCTTGTCCAGGTCAAGCAGGATGAGGAGTCGGTCCTGAAGTTTTGCCACACCCGTGATATAATTTGCGCTGACGCTCGTCGTCAACTCCGGAGGCGGTTCGATTATGCTCTTTTCGACTCTGATGACTTCCTTGACCTTATCGACGAGGAATCCGACCACTTTATCTGTCAATTCCACGACGATTATTCGTGTTTCGTTGTCCTTTTCCTTTGCGTCTATTCCAAATCTTTTCCTAAGATCTATGACAGGCACGATCTTGCCTCTCAAATTGATCACGCCTTCCACGAAAGCGGGCGCTTTAGGCACCCGGGTTATGTCCACGGTCCGTATTATTTCCTGAACCTTCAGGATGTCGACACCGAACTCTTCATGCTCGACCACGAAGCTCACCAGTTGGTAAATTGTGTCGGTCGACTGATTGACAGCGTTCATTTGAGCCTCCTGTTGTGGTCGTTATTCTTGGCGCCTTTCATTGAGACAATCCTGCCATTTTCCTGCACTCCGAAACTTCCTCTCCCGTCGCCACTCGCATTTATCTGGAACCTTTGGATGAGACT
The DNA here is from genome assembly GCA_036567965.1 of Candidatus Kryptoniota bacterium. Taxonomy (NCBI): domain Bacteria; kingdom Pseudomonadati; phylum Candidatus Kryptoniota; species Candidatus Kryptoniota bacterium. The sequence continues at coordinate 54,398 of DATCTN010000015.1, read as the reverse complement.
CTTCAGGTGTTCGGTCAGGTTGCCGAGCTTTTCAGCCGTGTGCGCGAGATCGACCGTGGCGTTCGAAACATTTCCTGCGGCTGACGATATGCTGTCGACGTTGTGCGATATCTGTTCGCTCGTCGACGACTGTTCCTGGCTCGCCGCCGCTATCTGGTTTATCATGTTTACGACACCGTTCACCGATGTCACGATTTCTGTCAGTGAGTCGGCAGCTTTGTCCGCCAGCCTCAGTCCATTTTCTGCCTCAGTATTTCCTTCGGTCATTGCTACAACTACTTGAGTGGTTTCCTGCTGGATACGCTTTATCATGCCGGCAATTTCTTTGGTGGCGGCGGTAGTGCGTTCTGCGAGTTTCCTTACTTCGTCCGCGACCACTGCAAATCCCCGGCCTTGTTCGCCCGCGCGGGCGGCTTCGATCGCAGCATTGAGAGCGAGAAGATTTGTCTGATCCGCGATATCGTTAATTACCTGTATTATTTCCCCGATCTGTGCGCTCGACTTTCCGAGGGTATCGACTATGTCCGCCGATTTTTTGACCAGGTGGGCAATCTTCGTCATGCCGCCGATCGTCTCCTTGAAAACCTTTTCTCCGACGTTCGCCAGTGTCGAAGCTTTCTTCGCCATTTCGGCGGCTTCACTGGCGCTCTTCGATGACTCTAAAACCGTTTTCGACATTTGTTCGACTGCCGCGGCGACTTCCCGGGTTTGACCTGCCTGTTCGGAGGCACCAGCCGACATCTCTTCTGCCGCCGTAGAAATCTGGGTCGAAGACTGCGCAAGTGAATCTCCTGCGTCGTGAACCTCTCCGATCAGAGATCCGAGGTCGTGGATCATTTGGTTAATCTTATGCATGAGAGCCGCGACTTCATCATTATTGTCTTCGATCTGGAGATCTTTTCTCAGGTCACCTTTCGTTACCGCTTCGATCACTTCGGAGATTTTTGCAAATTGCGTCCTGAGATACTCCTGCTGTTCATCGGACTCGCGCTTCATCGTTTCGGCGAACACTCGCGCTTCTTCGGCCTGTTGCGTCTTCTGGTTTATTTCGTCCAGAACCCGCTTGTTGTTTTCTACCATCGTGTTAAACGCCGAAGCGAGTTCACCAATTTCATCCATCTGATTCAACTCGACCCTGACATCGAAGTCTCCACCTGCAACTCTCTGGGCGGATTTTTTGAGTGTTTCAACCGGCCTGACGACTTCCTTTCTGATCAATGTGAGCGCGAGCGCACCAAAAAGAGCGAAAAAGACAAATGCCACGATCGTCGCCAGCATGCAGTTTGTCTTCTCCGCCTGGAGTGCCTGAGCCGATATCGCAACAAAAACAAATCCGAGAACCTGACCGGTCGCCTGGTTGTCGATCTTCATGACGGCAATCGTGATGGGCATGCCGTCTCTCATGCTGGACGATTCCTGCGAGGAAGTCAGCTTCGAGAAATCAGGTTGGGACCAATTCACCTGACTGAAATTGACCTGTGCGATCAACTTGCCGTTCTGGTCGCAGAATGCTCCCGCGAGCGCGTCGCCCGCTGCGATTATGTTCTTCAGCGATTCGGTCAAACCTCCGGAGTCGCCCATCATGAGACTGTACTGCGATTGAGCACCCATGGTCTTCGCCATAAGCGTAGCTCTGTCCTTGAACTCGGCTTCGGTCATGCTGAGCGAGTACCTCGAGTAAATAAAGACCAGCGCCCACGCGAAGAACAATATGGCACTTAACAAAATCGCGAACTTCCTGCGAAGCTTCATGTTTGAAATTCTTCGATTCGTACTCATCACAACTCCTCAGTTTGATGCGATAAACTGTGTGTTGGCGATGTATTTGTCGGGTATCTTCAGGTTCAGCGCGTTCAGAGTCTTCTGATTGACATGAAGCGTTACTTCGCCGTCATCCACAGTCAGTGCAACGCAAGCTCCTTCTGAAACCCAATCAGTATTTGGTGCGAATAGAGGTATTCCATTCAGGGTACAATTCTTAATCAAGTAGTCCCGGCTTATCTGACTCCCGATGAGCCTTTCGTTCTGTGGAATCCACAGGGCCTGAATGTGATAGTTCTCTCTCAGGTCACGGAATTTTTCGGCAACCTCATTCAGTTGAGATATTTCCTCAACCACAACTTTGATATTCAATTGTCCTGAAGCCCGCTGAATCTTGGTTTCAAGATCAGCTTGGGGATTATAGGATACATCCAGCAGAACTCCCACCGTTTTAGCATTTGGAGCGAGTTCCTTCACCAGAAATAATTGTTGCTGCGGCGACGCGTTTGATTCTAGCGCACTAGGTGATCCGAACGCTATCAGTGTGATTACAACCCCCCAAACCAAGCCCGACGCCTTAGCCTTGAACAAGAACATCTTGCGGCACCTCTGAAGTTGAACGCGCTCCTGCCACCGCTCCAGTCAACTTGCTGAATGTGAAAGGAGCCTCCAGCACGACGAGGTTCTCTGCCTCAACGAGGATCGAGAGTGTAGCAGGGTCAAGCGTGGAAACCACGACGATTCTCGCGTACTGGTTCCTTAATTTGAGAACCTTTCCAAGAAGAAGCAAACTGCCTGGATCACTCGATGAGACAACAATCGCACCTATGTTGATCGCCGACACAATTTCGGCAGTTTCAAGGGAGTCTGCGGTTGTAAATACCACAAATCCACGCTGTGAAAGGTAGCTGGCCCAGTCATTTTCGACTCCCCGCTCTTTTTCCTGTATTAGTACTGTTTTCATTTTCCTGTGTATCGTCCGACAACTGATGTGCCACGTCGGGTGTTGATTTTTCCAGTCCCATTTGCACTTTCCAACAGTTACATCCCCTCAGATGGGGAATATTGGCCACGTGCATGAATAATAGTCACCAGTATTCCCGGCGAAAACGATCAACAAAACCGACGAGTTACTACATCACATCGGAACACTTTTGCCTCAGGCTCAACCCGGTGTCATATGAATTCAGGTGAGTGACCAGATCGAATGGCGAATAGAGATCAACGTTGGAGAATATTAAGCATGCTTGCTGATGTGCTCATCGAAAATCTGTCTATTCTGTGTGTTTGTGCCGGCACAAGCATTGAAAAGTATGTACGCACAAAGGAGTGATGAAGTCAAAAAGATTTACTTCGTACTCGCGATATTTGCAGCGAGGTTCCGTTCTCTCGAAGACCAGGACTGGTACCGCCGGTTGACCTCTGCAGCTATGATCGAGCTCGGCGAGTTCTCCAAAGCGATTGGATACCTCGAGAAGATTTCCCAGTACGATAACGTTTCGCTGTCGAGTCTCGCTGGCTGCAGAATGTAGCTCGGCGACTTCGAAGGTGCTGAAGGAAGCCTATTCGCGTGCATCGCGTCTCGGGCTGGACGATCCGCAGGCCATGGAGTTTTACGGGCTTGTCCAGTTCAGATTCGGAAAATTTTCATCTGCCATCGATACGCTGACCGGACTGCTGCGAGTGGATCCGGCGAACGAACGTGCGAAAAAATTCATACAAGCCGCGAGAGCGCAAGTCGGGGCTACTGTCGTCTGAATCACTCGTTCAGACCGGTCTCAAGTAATTACCTTGTTTCTATTCCTTTGAACTGATACGTTTTTACAATACCATTCACAATTTGCGATTTCTTGAAAAACTGAACCCCGTTATCTAATTTAATAGGGCATTATGGCGCGAGAAGAAACATTCAATGAAGTTTTTAACGTTACGCCGACCGATTCGGACCGGGCAGGTTACATCGCAATCGTCGGCGGTGGACTCATGGGGAGAGGAATCGCCCAGACCACGGCTGCAGCGGGAATAAACGTTCTCATCATCGAGAGAGACGACGAATCTTCCGAGAAGTCGAAGCAGCGTCTGGCGGAGATGCTCGACGTGGAAATCGACAGGTGGGCTCTCACAAAGGGAGAGAAACGAGCGATCCTCGCGCGCACAAAATTTTCCACGGAGCTCTCCGAAGTTTCCGAGTGCGATCTCGTCGTTGAAGCGATCGACGAGGACTTCGCTTCAAAGAAGGCGATCTTCAAGCAGCTCGACAAGATCTGCGACCCGGCTACCGTATTCGTATCAAACACTGCGACTCTCAGTCTTACGAAGCTTGCCGACGCGACTACGCGGCCCGACAAAATTATCGGCATGCATTTTCTCAATCCCGTTCCCCGGGTTCCACTGGTCGAAGTTGTCCGTGCGCTAAGGACGAGCGATGACACCTTTCGAAAAATAAAAAGATTTGCCGAAGACCTCGGGAAGACTGTGGTTGAGGTTTATGAATACCCCGGCTTCGTGACGACGCGGGTCATCCTGCCGATGCTCAACCAGGCCATGCAGGTTCTTCTCGAGGGAATTGCCACCGCAGACGGAATCGACACGGCGATAAAACTCGGATACGGTTTGAACGTCGGGCCGCTCGAGATGGCGGACTCGATGGGGCTGGATGAGGTCCTGACCTGGCTCGATACATTATATCGGGAGCTGGGCGAGCCGCAGTACAGAGCAAGTCCCATCTTGCGCAGGAAAGTCCGCGAGGGTAACCTCGGGAAGAAGACGGGCGAAGGATTCTTCAAGTACGACGAATCCGGCAAGAAGAAAGAAAACCACCAATAGAAATTCTTACCAGGAAAAGACCCTAGAATGAAAGTCCTCGTAATAAATTCGGGAAGCTCGTCCGTAAAATATCAATTTATAGACGCAGAAAGGCGCGAAGTCCTCGCGAAAGGCATAATCGACCGCGTTGGGATGAGCGATTCGGTCGTGACTCACGAACGTTTCGATGGTGATAAGGTAAAGATGAGCGCCGAGGTGCTCGATCACCAGACCGCAATAGAATATGTTCTTGCGGTTCTCTTAAGCAAGAATCATGGTGTCATTCAGGATAAATCCGAAATAGATGCGGTCGGCCATAGAATAGTTCACGGGGGCGAGAGTTTTTCGGAAAGTGTTCTGATCGACGACAGTGTGATGGAAGAGATTCGCGAGAACATTGAGCTTGCTCCGCTCCACAACCCTCACAATCTTCGTGGAGTCCAGGCCGTCCTCAAGCATCTGCCGGGCACACCGCAAGTAGCCGTCTTCGACACCGCGTTCCACCAGAAAATGCCGCCGCATGCTTTCCTGTACGCGATACCTTATCTCCTCTACAGGCGTTACAAGATCCGGCGATACGGATTTCACGGCACTTCACACTCTTACGTGTCTCATCGGGCCGCGGACATTTTAGGAAAGCGCGTGGAAGAGCTCAAGATCATCACGATCCATCTCGGAAACGGATGCAGCATGGCAGCCGTGGACAGAGGAGTTTCAGTCGACACGTCGATGGGATTCACTCCTCTCGAAGGACTCGTGATGGGGACGCGCAGCGGCGACCTGGATCCGTACCTGATACTCCACATCGTGGGAAGGGAAGGACTCTCGCTTGCCGAAGCAAACACGCTGTTGAACAAGCACAGCGGCCTCCTCGGGATTTCCGGACTGACGAGCGACATGCGTGAAATTATTTCGGAGATGAAAGCAGGCAATAAACAGGCAGATCTCGCATTTAAAGTGTTCACGTATCGCGTGAAAAAATACATAGGTTCGTATGCAGCAGCCATGGGAGGAGTTGACGCGATTGTCTTTACCGGTGGGATCGGCGAGAACAGCCCTGACGTTCGGGCTGCAAGCTGCAGCGGACTTGAGTTTCTTGGAATTGTGACCGATAATGAGAGGAACAATTCTGCCGAGAAGGAGAAACTCATAAGTTCCGATGCATCAAAAGTGAAAGTGTTTGCGTTGCCTACGAATGAAGAGCTGGTTATCGCTCTCGATACGATGAGAATAGTCAAATCAGCAAAAGGTTCTTAATTCAAACGGAGAAATCCGGGAGAGTTTGGGCATGAAAAAATTATTTCTTATCGCGACTGCCGTAGCGCTCGCCCTGGGCGTGGCCTACGTCGTGACAAAAGCTGTGGAGGAAATGCAGTTTGAAGACGAGGATGACGAATTGACTTCAGAAGATATCGAGGCACAACTTCTCGAGCACGAATAGTGGACTCCGCTATCCCGGGGATAATCGGCGTAATCCATCTTCTACCGCTTCCAGGGTCGCCGATGTACCGCGCGACGATGGATGAGGTTATTCAAAGAGCGTCGGCAGACTGCGAGACCTGCGAAGAATGCGGCGTCGATGGCGCCATCGTGGAGAATTTCGGAGACGCCCCGTTTTCAGCCGACAGGGTTGAGCCAGTCACCGTTGCAGCTATGACGGCGGTTGCGTACGAGCTCAAAAGAAATTTCCCAAATTTGAGATTCGGCATAAATGTTTTGCGAAACGATGCCGTCTCAGCGTTGAGCATTGCCTCGGCCGTGAGCGCAGAGTTTATCCGTGTAAATGTTCATGTCGGTGCTGTCCTGGCGGACCAGGGAATCATTCAGGGAAAAGCATACGAAACACTTCGGCTCAGGAAGAACCTTGATGCGAGCGTGAAAATATTTGCCGATGTCGATGTAAAACATTCTGCGGGGATCGGGGATTACGGTATTTTGGCGCAGGCCGCGGATGCGCTTGAAAGAGGTCTCGCCGATGCCATCATTCTGAGCGGGCAAAGAACCGGGTCGCCAGTGGAACTTTCCCAGTTGAAAGACATAAGAAAGAAATTCTCTCACGCCAGAATAATTATCGGAAGTGGAGCAAATTACCGGAATGTCAGACATCTTATGAGATTTGCTGATAGCGTAATAGTGGGGACCTCCGTAAAAAAAGACCGTGTTACGGCGAACCCATTTGATCCGCGCATGCTCAGAGAATTCGTGAGAGCTGCAAAAAGCTGAGTGGACCTCGTCGCCGGTCCGCGACTCCTCTTTGACCGGGAGATTAACATAGTGGTTCCTTCCAATTAATGTGAACCGAAATTTCTTGTGTATCCTTTCTATTGTTTCTATTTTTGTCTGAAATGGACCTGTATCATATCGTCGGAGTCGGACGACCCAGATGACCGGAATTGATCCCTCAGTCAAAGTACTGACCTATCTTATCCTCATGCTTGCCGCAGCAAAGATCGGTGCGGAGTTGTTCGAGAGAATGAAGCAGCCTGCGGTACTTGGCGAGCTTGTAGCCGGAGTGTTCCTTGGAAACCTCATCCTTGTAAATGGCAGTTGGACCTTTTTCGAGCCTCTCAGGGCGGCGGGGCTCACAGATCACGCTGCCATAGGAATCGATATCCTTGCCAGGATCGGCATAATTCTCCTCCTTTTCCAGGTGGGACTTGAGTCCAGCCTTAGTGAAATGAGACAGATCGGTAGCTCCTCGCTTCTTGTCGCGGCTGTTGGAGTTGTTATGTCGTTTGTGCTCGGCTATCTCGTCTCGGCGGCGTGCGTGCACGAAGTCCCGAAGGCCCTCCTCGCGATTTCCCCTGGCTTCAGCATTCGGAACATACACATGTTCATTGGTGCAACACTATGCGCGACGAGCGTGGGGATTACCGCACGAGTCTTTGAGGACTTGGGAAAAATCCAGACTCGGGAGGCGCGGGTCGTTCTGGGGGCGGCCGTTATAGATGATGTCCTGGGTTTGATCATTCTGGCGACTGTCACAGCGGTCGTGTCGTCTGCCGAGGCGGGAAGGGTGATTTCATTTGGGGGAATTGCGCGCCTTGCGTTGATCGCGGTAGTCTTCCTCGCCGGAGCATTGATCATCGGCACCGCGATAGCTCCGCAGCTGATCAAGGCGGCGGCGAAGTTTAGAACCCGGGGGCTGATGCTTATCTCCGCCCTGATAATCTGCTTTGCTCTGTCGGCTCTCGCAGGATCCGCCGGGCTCGCGCCAATCGTCGGTGCGTTTTCTGCCGGCCTGATTCTGGAGGAAATCCATTTCAAGGATTTTGCCAGCGAGGTAAACGTCAAGCGCCTTCTCCAACCGATCGCAACACTTTTTGTTCCCCTCTTTTTCGTTGAGATGGGCATTCAGGTTCACCTTGAAAGCCTCCTCGTCCCTTCTGTAGCCGTGATATCTTTGGGATTGATAATTGCCGGGGTATTGGGAAAACAACTCTGCGGACTTGTGGTGCGAGGGAAAGGAATCAACCGGCTCGCTGTCGGGCTCGGGATGATACCGCGCGGGGAAGTCGAATTGATCTTCGCGAGCATAGGAAGAACTCTTGGAGTGATTGACGACGCGATCTTCTCCGCAATTGTCCTTATGGTGGTGGTGACCACTTTTATGACGCCGCCCCTATTGAAATGGTCAATTGGGAGGAGTGGATTGAAGTAGTGATTAATCTGACGGATAATTTTTCTTGATTGAATTTTATTCGGTCAAATTATTAATGGCCATCGTATGTTTGGTCAATTATGCCTGATATAATTAAACTGGCTCCTTCAGAATGGGTCCGCAGCTATGCGGATTCACTTTTTAATTATGCGGCTGCGAGAGTCGGTAGCCGGGAGACAGCGAAGGATCTGATGCAGGAAACACTTCTTTCTGCTTTCGAAAGTCGGAACGCGTTCAGGGGCGAAAGCTCAGAAAAAACCTGGCTGTTCTCGATTCTGAAGAACAAAATTGTCGATTACTTCCGCAGGAGCGCGAATGACAAGTCCCTTCCTGTATCCCAATTAACCGCCTATGATGGCGACAGTCCCTACTTTGACGAGAGAGGAGAATGGACAGTGAGCGAGCAGCCGCGGGACTGGTCGAGTGCACTTGCAGATGAGTTTCGTTCCAAAGAATTCAAAGAAGTTCTGAAAAAATGCCTCGCCAGACTGGTTGAGCAGGCCAGAAGTGTCTTTATACTGAAATATCTGGAAGAATTGGAGTCCGACGAAATCTGTAAGGAGTTGGGAATATCTGCGTCAAATTACTGGGTAATAGTGCACCGGGCTAAGCTCCAGTTAAGGAGCTGTCTTGAAAAGAATTGGTTGGAAGTTTGAAGGCTGAATGAATGAAGTTGCTGATAAGTTGTAGAGAAGCGACATTTTACATTTCAAAACAGGAAGAAGGCGTTTTATCGCCGGGTGAACGCATCGAACTCTGGATCCATCTCCTCATATGTAAGTTCTGTCGATTGTTCAGATTGCAGACTCAAATCATTTCCACACAAGCCAGAGAGCCCTTCTCTGAGATTCGTCTAACGGAAGAAGAGAAGAAGAAATTGGAAGACTTAATGAGGAATAAGACCTGAAATTCGGTAGTGTCCTAATTTGAAGGTTGGCAATTCAAGGTTTGGGGAACTATTTTAAGGGAGGCAATGGGAGGCTAATCAATGTTGAAACGAAATCAATGGTACAAGATTGAAATTACATTCGCTCAAATGCGAGAGGGAATTCCTGAATTAATTCAACAACGGGCTTGGCAATGGGTGCTTTTACATAAGGCTAACGATAGCAGCGACATTGCAATTTACGGCTATGTCAAACATGATGGGTCATACGAAATGTACTTTACCCCGAAATTTGTTCAAGAAATGGACTTCATACTTTTGATTTTTTCGCCCATTCCATGCGAGCCACCAATCGCAATAAAAGACGACTTATCTTTTTTAGGGGGAGACAAAACCTTCTTCTCAAGAATGTTACGCCAATCACCAGAGGAATGAAAGTGTAACAGCCTCTTGATATAGTCTGCAACTTCTTTTGTGGACTTGGCTTCGCTCGCAATCGCATGGAGATGCATTAACACTCCCGCAACTTCATCACGTTCATAGGGTATCATTTTATGTTTCCTTTCGGAAGACAAATAAACAAGATCGGGAAACAAATGTCAAGCATCATGGTACATTTAAGCCGCTATTCTCTCCTTCCCGTAATTCAACAAATCGTTCCAATCCCACAATCTATTAGTAACCTTGGCTTGCATAGCGGGGGTTACTCTAAGCGTTTGATGAATGCGGATAAAATTGTAGTAGAAAAAGTGAAGGGCAACAGCACATTTTAGGTTTGTCAGCTTCTTAGAGAAAGCATTTGTAAGCCTTGTGAACCTTCTCATTTGCATACGCATTGTAAGATTTTGGCGTTCAATGTGTGATGTTGAGATTCGACTTTTCTTGGGGTTTCCGATCATGGGGGTTATTTCGACTTTTATTATCTTTGCGGGGCTATACCGCTTTTCGCCCTTTCCTTCTTCGCCGTACATTTTCAGAACTTGACCGTAATCAATATTGTCGTGAAATACTTCGTCAACACAATCGAAGTAAGGTGCGAACTTATCCGTGGAAAGCTGAAATCGGTTTGTAATTCTCATTTTCAATTCTCTCATAAAGTCATAAGCCATATCGGCATTTCTCTTTCCAACACTGAAAGCGGGGACGAGTTTTGTTTCTGAATCCATAGCCACAAAAACATATTGATCGCCCCATCTTCCGATTCTTTTTTCTTCATCGGTGCATTGCTTCTGTTTTTTCATTACGAAGCCCCACAGCTCATCGACTTGAACATAACGGCATTGTAGATTTACCATTTGTGCCTCCATGATCTCCTTCGCTTGTTTTCCCGCCCGGACGAGCAAACGCATGATAGTATCACGGTGAACGCCTGTAATTCTTTCGATTGATCGAATTGAGTTTCCTTCAGCGAGAAGGGAGAGAATTGAGTTTTTCTTTTCGAGTGAGAGTGTGTTCATTGCGAGTGCCTTTCAAGTTTGGAGTTTGAAATTCCCGCAATGAACGTTATATTCGATTAGGTCATTGTCCGTTCACGCGGGCAACTGAATTAGGGCTTTGTAGGTGTATCAGCACCTATGAAGCCCGCCCTTAAGCGGGCGGTTCTATATTATAGCACGGGCGCAAGTCGTGAATCCCGCAAAGAAGTCAACGACTTCGCCCCAGGTGGAACGCATAGAATCACCTCCTTTCAATTTGGTTTGGGCGGTCGAAAGACCGCTCATTTCATTTTGTAACTGCATTTTTGCTTATCGTCTTTTTCTTCAATTCAAAGAATCCAATAATAAAATCGAAATCGTCAATCGTTACATTGTCAGGAAGACTGAATTCAAATTTGCTTCCTGTAGGTAATAGAAAATTTTGATAGTGTTGTCTGAGGGGAGTTCTTGCATCAAGAACCGCATTAGCTTCTTTAAGCCAATCTTCTGTTTGAACACCTCCTATTGCCCGGAAGGAATCAATAACGAATTCATACCACTGCTTAACCGTTTCTCTTGGAATTTGGTAGTTCTTCATCAAGATTTGTTGCGTCTGTTCTGCGGAGGGTAACTTGCCATCAGAATATTTGTTCCATAGATCGGATAAGACGTCATTCTTTTGGAATGCCTTTAATATTGCCTCTTTGTCTTCATCTCCAATCGGCTTAATGATTTGAAGGGCTAATTCAGTAAGAGCAAGATCGTCGCTTGGTGTTTTCTCAACCAATCCAAAAGCTTGGAGGGCAGCGATCTTGCGGGGAAGATAACTGCTATTAGGGGAGATGTTCAGAACTTTGGGCATGAGTTCTACCGAAGTTTCGTTGCCATGATCTACCTTCATCTTCTTGATGACGACAAGAGCCTCACTAAACGACAAAGCGGGAGGATATTTAGTAGCCATTAGTCATTTCTCCTTTCGATTCAAAGTTACAACACGAAAAACCAAAAGTCAAGAGAAATTTCACGAATCGTGAAAATCGTGGTTTGCGCCTGAATATTTGGTGGTATATCTTTACCACGTAACAAATAGCATACTGTGCTATTTCCTCTCAATACTATTGAAAGGAGAATATTATGACGTTCGGAGAATTCGTTAAACAGAGGAGGCTTTCTTTGAACATCGGATTGAGGGAGTTTTGCCTGTTGGCAAAGGTAGACCCAAGCAATTGGAGTAAAATTGAAAGGAATAGACTTGGCGTGACCGATGATCGAGAAAAGCTGAACGAAATTGTTGCGGTGTTGCAGCTTAAGAATGGCTCTTCCGAGTGGCAAAAATTCTTTGATTTGGCGTCCATTTCCCAAATGAAGCTTCCGGAAGAAGCTTATTCAGATGCCGAAGTCTTAGAGGTCTTACCGGTATTTTTCAGAACAATTCGGGGAGACAAGCCAACGCCAGAGGAATTGGATAAACTCATCACTCTTCTAAAGAACAGGTAGACTTGATACCCAGCTCATTAACCGTACCGCGGAAATCCGAAGCCGACATCTGGAAGATGGCGGAAGTGATTAGAAATGCTTGTTGGGATTCTTCTATTCCGGTGAATGTAGATTTAATCGCAGAAAAAGAGCTTGAGTTGGAGCTGGTTCCGATAGTCGGATTGCTCGCTCAAGTTAGCGCCGAAGCATATTTGACTGGAGACCTTAAGGAAATTGATTACGACCCAAACGCTTATAGCTTTCGACTTCGGTTTTCAATTGCACACGAGATCGGGCATTTTGTTCTTCACCCCACGCAGATTAAGGCGTTACGTTCGGGATCATTCACCGAATGGCATACAACCATTGCGGATTTGCCTGGAGCCATGTGGGGAACCGCGGAATACCAAGCCAGAGAATTCGCCGGAAGATTGCTGGTTCCCCTACCCGATCTCATTAGTGCTGTAAAATCAATGAAGCCGATGATTGACGAGGCAAAACGGCAAGTCAAGAATCTACTTAATGATGAACTCGCAGAGTTTGTGTCAGGCGAAATCTCCAAAAGATTTGTGGTTTCCGCGGGAGTTATTTCAAGGCGTCTGAAGTCGGAGAAAATCGATCTACTGAAAATATAAGCCCCACCTTTCTCGACCAATCCAAATTAGGACACTACCTGAAATTCGTCTTTCTTGCTTAACTTCCTCTCTCCTGTTATATTGATACGCTTTTTTTTCTCAGATTCCGCGTTTATTGTGTTATTTCAAAACGTTGAGCGAGGAATTCGAATGGCAGTCCATAATCAACATAGATGACCTGCCATGCGGCATTATAAAGAGATGGTGACGCATGAAGATAAATATTTCGAACCTCTCGGAAGGTGTACATGAATACGACTTTGCAGAAGAACCTTCCTCATTCAAGCTGGATGAGCGTTTTTCCGGAACGGTCACAGTACACGTTAAACTGGAGAAGCGCAGCAGACAGCTTTTTTTGACCGGACAAGTCAGGACCGCAGGAAGATTTTCGTGCGACAGATGTCTTGATGATTTCCGTAAAGAGATCAAGCTTGATTACAGGATGGCTTATCTCTACAACGAACACGATGCCGGGGAGATGGACAAGGACGAGATAACTGTTATTCATGCGAGCACGAACGAAATAGAAATAGATGAGGATGTCAGAGAGTACATTCTCCTCGCGGTCCCGCTGAAGCTTTTGTGTAGAGATGATTGTGCGGGCCTTTGCCCAAGCTGCGGCGCGAACCTGAATCACGGAAATTGTAACTGTCCGAAGAGAGATATTGATCCGAGATGGGAACAGCTGAAAAAGATGGTGAATAATAATTAGGTTTAAGGAGCAGATATGCCGAACCCGAAACGCAGACATTCGAAGTCAAGAGGTGCAAAGAGACGGACTCACTACAAGGCCGCGACTCCGACCATTTCCGAATGTCCACATTGCCACGAACCAAAACTTCCGCACCGCGCTTGCCCTAATTGCGGATACTACAGCGGAAGAGTCGCCTTCATCCCGAAGAGCGCATAATAAAACGGTAGCATCTGATCACAGATTCCCGCGGGCTTTTGTGAGAAGTATCGAAACCAACTTTCCGAACTGATCCAAGAAATGCGAATAGCGCTCGATGCGATGGGCGGTGATGAGGCGCCGCTCAAAATCGTCGAAGGGGGACTGGACGCTCTCAGGGAGTCGAACAACAGATTCGAGCTCGTCCTTGTCGGCCGGAAAGACCAGATAGAAAGTGAGGTCGTCCGCACTTCCGGCTCCGGGTTAAATTATTCCGTTGTCGACGCTTCTGAAGTGATCGAAATGCAGGAAACCCCCAGCATCGCGATCAAGCAAAAGCGCGATGCCTCGATGGTAGTGGCACTCAATCTTCACAAAGAGCGAAAGGTGGACGCCGTGATAAGCGCCGGCAATACTGGAGCGTTCATGACAGCGTCAACTTTGATACTCGGTCGTGTCAAAGGCGTGAGCCGCCCGGCGGTCGGGACACCTCTCCCGACAGTGAAGGATGTTTGTTTCCTCATTGATTCAGGCGCGAACTCAGATAGCCGTCCGCAACATCTCGTTGAATTCGGTACGATGGGAGCGATATATGCCGCCGAGATTTTAAAGAAAGACAACCCTTCGGTCGCCCTTCTGAATATCGGGGAAGAGAGTTCGAAGGGAAACGAGCTAGCCCAGGCCGCTTACCCGCTCCTGGAAGAAAGCGGCTTGAATTTCATAGGAAATGTCGAAGGCCGTGATATTCTGATGGGAAAAGCCGATGTCATACTATCAGACGGCTTCGTAGGAAATATCGTCTTGAAATTTGCGGAAAGCATTCTTCCCGCATTGAGGCAGAGATTCCAGTCATATGCATCTGGAAATATTTTCCGGGCAATCCGTGCGGTGATTGCTGCTGGCACTTTGAAGAACGTCCTGCGCGGATTCAGCTATGAAGCCCAGGGCGGCGCCCCGCTCCTCGGCGTGAACGGCGTTTCAATAATAGGGCACGGGGGCTCCACTGCGCTCGCAGTGAAGAACATGGTATTGCGGGCTGAAGAAATGATTAACCATAACATCAGTAAGCTCATCGAGAGCTCCATATTGAAATTAGAGACGAAAGCCTGAACGATGCTCAAACGTGCTGCGATTACCGGAGTGGGCCATTATGCACCGGAAACTAAGCTTACCAATGCGGACCTTGAAAAAATGGTCGACACGACCGACGAATGGATAAGAGCCAGGACCGGAATAGTTGAGAGAAGGATTATAAAGAACGGTGCCACGAGCGACCTCGCGGCCGGCGCAATAAATGATCTTCTTGTAAAAAGGAAAATGTCTGCTGAAGAAATCGGTCTGATCATCGTCGCTACGATCACGCCCGATATGTTCTTCCCATCGACCGCCTGTCTAGTCCAGGACAAGATCGGTGCAAAGAACGCGTGGGGGTTCGACCTGTCAGCGGCGTGCTCGGGGTTTATTTTCGCCCTCGTGACGGGCGCGCAGTTCGTGCAAACCGGCGCATACAAGAAAGTGATCGTGGTCGGTGCGGATAAAATGTCGTCCATCACTGACTATACCGACCGTTCGAACTGCATCCTCTTCGGAGATGCGGGTGCCGCAGTGCTGCTTGAGCCCTCGGAGAATAGAGACGAAGGAATTATCGACTACATATTGCACTGCGACGGATCAGGCGCTCCGTATCTCAATTTGACAGGCGGAGGAAGCCTCAATCCGCCCACTCATGAAACTGTCGACAGGAAAATGCATTTCCTGTATCAGGACGGGAAAGCGGTCTTTAAAGTAGCTGTCGTCGGCATGGCAGATATCTCGTACGAAATAATGAAAAAGAACAACCTGACCGGTAAGGACGTCGATTGGCTCGTACCACATCAGGCTAACAAGCGCATCATCGACGCGACGGCAAATCGGATGGAACTCGATTCATCAAAAGTCATGCTGAACATAGATCGCTACGGCAATACAACGGCCGCCACCATACCACTTTGCTTGTCCGAATATTATCAAAGCGGTCAGCTGAAGAAGGGTCAGACTCTTGTTCTCTCCTCGTTTGGCGCGGGATATACATGGGGCGCAATACTTGTGAAGTGGTCTATGGACAATTGCAGGAATCTTGATTGACCATGCCCGACACTCAGCGCAGGAATAAGGTCGCTTTTCTATTTCCCGGACAGGGATCGCAATATGTCGGCATGGGGAAGGACTGGTACGAGTCGGGCCCGAAGGCCAGAGCGATGTTCGAACGTGCGAATGAGATTCTCGGTTTCGACATCGCCAGGATTTGTTTTGACGGACCGGAGGAGGAGCTCCGGCAGACTGCCGTCACCCAGCCTGCGATTTTCCTTCACAGCGCGGTGGCCTTCACTCTACTTGAAATCAAGAAGTTTGATGCCACTGCGGGTCACTCGCTCGGTGAATATTCCGCTTTGTACGCCGCGGGCGCGCTCGATTTCGAACATGCGTTGAGGTTGGTCGGACTCCGCGGGAAGCTTATGCAAAACGCCGGCAATGTCCGGCCGGGAACCATGGCTGCTGTCGTCGGTCTCGATGAGAAGATTGTCGAGGAGATTTGCGAGAAGGCTTGCGGCGATGGAATTGTTCAGCCGGCGAACTATAATTCTCCCGGTCAGATAGTCATTTCCGGCGATGTCGACGCCGTCCACAAAGCGATGCAGTTCGCGAAAGCGAGAGGAGCAAAAATCGTGAAGGAGCTCGTCGTCAGCGGGGCGTTCCATTCCCCTCTCATGGATGCGGCCCGCGAGGAATTGAAAAAAGCGATCGATGTGGCGCCACTGACCGACGCGACGGTGCCGGTATATGTGAATGTGACTGCCCGGCCGGTGATTGACCTGACAGAAATCAAGGAAGCGCTTGTGAGACAGTTGACCAGCCCGGTGAGATGGCAGGAATCTATTACCCGGATGTCGACCGCAGGCGTCACGAAATTCGTGGAAATAGGACCCGGCAAGGTCCTTCAGGGACTTGTGAAGAGGATTGTGTCCACTGCCGAGGTAACCGGAATTGACAAGATCAGTGAAGCAGGCGTATTAAGTCGATGAGCGAAAAAACGATCGAGATATCCGGGCTGAAGTTCGATGGGAAAATATTTACTGAAGGCTTCCAGTCTGCAGGCGGCCCGAATTCGTGTACGTCGCAATGCTGCAGGCACGGGGTTTATCTTGACCCGGTTGAGAAAAACCGCATACTGGCACATGCTGAAATTATTGAGAAGTACCTCGATGAAACACAGACAAAGGACCGTTCGAAATGGTTCGACAATTCCGAAGAGGAAGATCCCGATTTTCCCTCAGGAAAATGTGTGAGCACTGAGGTCTACAACGACAAGTGTGCATTCCTCGACAAACATGGAAGATGTTCACTGCAGGTAGCGGAAAAGGAAGAAAAGCTGGAAAGGTTCTCACTTAAGCCTTACTACTGTGTTCTGTTTCCTCTGGTGAAAGTCAACGGCGTCATCGAGTATGACGATTTTTGCTCAGGAGAGTCGCCTTGCTGCACTGCTTCTCCCGAGGATCCATGTCCCATGGTGGAAACATGCTCCGTCGAGCTCGAGCATGCTCTTGGTCCTTCTAAGTACAGAGAAGTGCTCGAGTATTATCATTCGACGTTTCATAGGGCGAAAGAGATTTCGAACAAAGTGGGAAAGGATTTCGTTGGAACTGGAAAATAAGGTCGCGCTGGTGACGGGCGGCTCCCGCGGGATCGGTCGTGCCATAACGCTCGAGCTCGCGAGGGCGGGTGCTGATGTTGCATTCACATACAGGAGCTCCTCCAGCCATGCGCAGACTCTCGCGGGCGAGGTGAAGTCGATCGGAAGAAGAGTCCTTGCGATCGAGGCGGACGCCACGTCGTCGAAGTCGGCGTCTGAAGTAGTGGAGAAAGTCCTGGCTGACTTCAAGCGTCTGGACATCCTCGTTAACAATGCGGGAATTACCAGGGACAATCTTCTCCTTCGAATGCAGGAGCAAGATTGGGACGCCGTTATCCAGACGAATCTGAAGAGTGTTTTCAATTATACGAAGGCCGCGATCAAAACGATGATGGGACAGAGATACGGTAAGATCATAAATCTAAGCTCTGTCGTCGGGTTAAGAGGCAATGCAGGACAATCGAATTATGCTGCTTCAAAAGCGGGCATCATCGGGTTTACTAAATCAATGTCCAAGGAACTTGCGAGCAGGAACATACTTGTCAATGCTGTGGCCCCTGGTTATATTGACACCGATATGACCGCATCCTTGAACGACGATCAGCGGAAAGCTGTTCTCGATGCGATTCCGTTGAAGCGGGTTGCGAAGCCGGAAGAAGTTGCAAAAGTCGTCCGTTTTCTCGCCTCACCTGAGTCCGACTACATTACGGGCCAGGTGATCGCTGTAGACGGCGGGATGTCTGTCTAAATCAAATTAATGGAGGTAGAATCATGGCAGTAGATGTCGAAGCCAAGGTAAAAGAAATAATCGTAAACAAACTCGGCGCTGAGGAGTCGCAGGTGAAACCTGAAGCTTCGTTTACGAACGATCTCGGAGCCGATTCATTAGATACCGTTGAACTCGTCATGGAATTTGAAAAGGCGTTCAACATTCAAATCCCCGACCAGGATGCAGAGAAGATCCGGACTGTCGGAGATGCGATTAATTATCTGAAGCAAAAGGCTAGCTAAATACAAGGCGAACATGAAGAGCGGAAGACGAGTCGTGGTTACCGGGCTTGGCGCAGTCACGCCGATCGGGCTTACCGTCGGTGAGTTCTGGAACGGGATGATGGAAGGAAAAAGCGGCGCCGGCCCAATAACATATTTCGATGTCTCGAAGTACGACACGAAGTTTGCCTGCGAGGTAAAAGGATTCGATCCGCTCAAGTATCTCGATAAGAAGAGC
Source organism: Candidatus Kryptoniota bacterium (assembly GCA_036567965.1). NCBI lineage: Bacteria > Pseudomonadati > Candidatus Kryptoniota > Candidatus Kryptoniota bacterium. Next base: position 35,972 of record DATCTN010000015.1, on the reverse strand, counting down.
GTACAGCGCATGGATCTGTTCACCCAGTACGCGATGGCCGCGGCCGTACAGGCGATCGAACAATGCGGTATCGATTTCGAGAAAGCCGACAGAGAACGCATCGGTGTCGTCGTCGGCAGCGGAATCGGCGGAATGTGGACCTACCAGAGGCAGCAGGAAACTGTCTTTGCGACAGGAGGTCCGGACAGAATCAGCCCGTTCTTCGTACCGATGATGATTTCAAATATCGCGGCAGGATATATTTCCATGCGCTACAGGGTTAAAGGTCCGAATTACGCGACCACATCCGCTTGCGCCACCTCCAGTCACGCAATTGCCGATGCCGCAATGCTGATCCAGCGCGGTGACGCCGACATGATGATAACCGGCGGCGCAGAGGCGGCAATCTGCCCGATGGGAATCGGCGGATTCAACTCTATGAAGGCACTTTCCACCAACAACGGCGATCCCCTTCACGCGAGCCGGCCGTTCGACGCGAAACGGGACGGTTTCGTTATGGGTGAAGGCGGCGGCATACTGGTACTTGAAAGCCTGGATCATGCGGTAAAGCGCGGCGCGCAGATCCTCGGCGAACTCGCCGGGTTCGGCCTGACTGCCGACGCTTATCATATCACGCAGCCTGCTCCGGGAGGAGAAGGTGCAGTAAGGGCAATGAAACTGGCGATCAAAGATGCTGGACTTTCTCCTGAAGATATCGACTACATCAATGCGCACGGGACTTCCACTCCGTATAACGACAAAACCGAGACCGAAGCGATAAAAACAGTTTTCGGGGAACACGCCCGCAAATTGCATGTGAGCTCCACCAAGTCCATGACTGGGCACCAGCTCGGTGCCGCCGGCAGCGTGGAAGCTGTTGCCACCATCATGGCAATATTGAACGACACTCTCCCGCCAACCATAAACTACGAATGCCCCGATCCGGAATGCGATCTCAGCTATGTTCCGAATAAGCCGATCAAGAAGAGCGTCAATGCGGCCATAAGCAATACTTTCGGATTTGGCGGACACAACGCGACCCTGCTGTTCACCAAATTCCGGGGATAGACACTCGGCAGGGAAGTATTCTTGTCGGTTACCCGGAGGAGCTGATGACGCAATGACTCAAGTCGTCCCACCAAAGGAATTTCGAAAGGCAATGTCAGCGAGTGCTCTGCTGCATACCGGATGGATTTACAGTTGAAATTGAAGTCCGGAAATTAGAAATTCATTCAAGTGATGTCTTTTTCGCCGAAAAAGATTCTCGACATACTGGGCCTGACACGGGGTCATCTCTTAAGGAACAAGAAGGATCTGGAGCGAACCTTAGGGATCAGGATTGAACACGAAGAATATTTTGTCGAGGCGCTTACTCATAGGTCCGCTCTTTCAATTCCCTCGAACGGAGACAAGAAGTCGAATGAGAGGATGGAATTTCTTGGCGACGCGGTGCTGAATCTCGTTGTCGCGGAGATCCTGTTCGGGAGATATCCAGATACGGACGAGGGGCAGCTTACACGCATGAGGAGCCTTCTTGTAAATCAACACGCGCTTGCCGAGGTCGCTGCCGGATTGAACCTCTCGACATTTCTCACCATGAGCAGCAGCGCCCAGCAGGCCATCGACAAAGGTTACGAGACGATTATATCGGATGCCTTCGAGGCGGTCATAGCTGCTATTTACATGGATGGCGGCATAAATGCTGCAAGGAAATTCGTGAGTGAAAAAGTAATGCAAAAAGAGCTGCGTGCGGAAGGCGAAATGTTTAATGCACTCGATAGAAATTTCAAGAGCGCCCTGTTGGAATTCGCCCAGGGGCGGGGACTGGGCGCGCCGAAATATAATCTCCTCAAGGAAGAAGGCCCGGACCACGACAGAACGTTCACTGTAGAGGTCCTGATCGGTGAGTCCAGTAAAGGGATCGGATCCGGCAAAACCAAGAAAGCTGCGGAACAATCCGCCGCGGAAGAAGCTTATGAAAAGCTGAAACGGGAACTCCCCGAAGAAGACGGTGCAGTTGACTCGCGAGCGGGATGATTGAGTCCGGTCAGCGTAAAATTAACATCTGAATCTTACAGGCGTTGCCCGTGCCTCGTCCCGTATCTTTCCTACGTAAACCTCCGCCTGCTTTGATGGGCGTCGACTCGCGGGAGGATTACGCGCGGAAAAGACCTCTAATCATTCCTGAAACTCTTTATTAATCTCCTCCAGGACATAAAACATCGGCGGCTCGAGCAATTCGGATTCTAACCGAAAAAATTTTATCTCGTAAAAAAACGCGTGCGTCTGTTCCGTCCGAGTAGGCCGTGTGCTATCTTCTTGAAAAAAGATTTGATGTACTGATCCAAAGAGATTCCGATGAACAAAAGAGAATTCTTGAAGTTGGCTAGTCTCGCGGCTGTAAGCCTTGCGGGAAATCGATTCATCCGAAAGAGTCCGTTCCTCTTTCGCGGCCGATACGAAGACAAAAGGAAGAATTGGGCCTGGCTCTCAAACGATACAAAGACCTCGATCGATGATTGGAAATCACGTTTTGCCAACATGCGTGACGCCGGCATCAATGCAATCCTTCCCGAGATTTACAATAGCCGCAAAGCGTTCTACTCAAGCACGAGGCTTCCGGTTGCCGACGCATGGCTGGAGAGAATACTGCCGCTCGCGAAAGCCGAAGGCCTTGAGGTTCACGCCTGGATGTGGTCCATGCCCTGCAATCTTGATGATATTGTGAACGGTCATCCCGACTGGTTCGTGGTGAACAGGCACGGCGATTCAGCCGCAGCAAAACCCGCTTATGTACCATATTACAAGTTTTTGTGTCCATCGCACCCTGAAGTCCGTGAGTTTGTGCGGGATACCGTAGAGGAGCTGTCCGCGATCCGCGAACTTGACGGAATTCACCTGGACTATATCAGGTACCCGGATGTGATTTTGCCGGAAGGTCTCCAACCAAATTACCATCTGCACCAGGATCGCGAGTACCCGCAGTTTGATTATTGTTATTGCGATCTGTGCTGCCATGATTTCAAAGAGGCATCGGGAATTGATCCGAGAACAATCGACGATCCATCATCGAACCAGGCATGGTTGCAGTTCAGGTATGACAGGATTACGCATCTCGTGAATGATGCGCTCGTACCGGCTGCACATAATCACGGCAAAAAGATTTCAGCGGCAGTATTCCCGAACTGGAAAAACGTCAGACAGGAATGGCCCGCATGGAATCTGGATGCGGTCATTCCCATGCTGTACGCCGGCTTTTACAACGAAGGCGTCGACTGGATAGCAGACCAGACCGCACTCGAGGTGAAATCTTTGAATGGCCGCATTCCCCTTTACAGCGGATTGATGGTGCCACAACTGAAACCCGATGACCTGGTGAAGGCGGTCAACGCAGCAGTCACTGCCGGAGCTGCGGGCGTATCCCTTTTCTCAGGAGAGAGTATGTCCGATGAGAAGTGGTCCGCTTTCAAATCAGCGGTCGTGACCAAAGGGTAAGCCTGTCGCCCTTCATCCTGAGTTGCCGAATGTCACGCCTGAATAATGGGACGTGAATTCTTGCTCTTCCTTCGGATTTAGTTGAGACACGATCTAATGCCGGACTTCTTGTCATTCATGAATATTCAGACTAACTTGGCAAATCTCTTCAGGTTCGTGATCATGGCACGGTCGATCAGATTAAAAAACCCATTTTCAATTTGAGGTTGAAATGAACTTTCTCACAATATGGTTTCGATTCACGGTCAGGAAACGGACGCTCAGCAGCGTGCTGCTCGTTACAGCGGCTGTTCTTTTTCTGTCGTTCCATTTTGCGGATGCTCAGAGATACACGCGCGGAATCGGAGTCTACCCGGGCGATCCCGCCGAAGATTTTTCGCCGCTCATGCAAATCGATTCGGTCCACTATCGAAACATCGCGCTCCATCGACCCGTGTATCAATCGAGCGCGTACGATTTCAATCTCACCGCTCAACTGGTTACCGACGGCATCATAGATTCGAAGCTTCCCGGATGGATAGTTATTTCGACATCAAACGGTATCGTTCCGCGAAACGAGAGGGAATGGATTCTCGACAGAAACCCGATGACAAGGAAAAGTATTGAGGGTTCTAATGCATGGATACAGGTTGAATTGGCGGGCGGTTATGAGATTCCTGATGTGGACAGTTTCAATGTGGCAGGGACTCTTCTTGTCGACAGCCTGCCGCCTAAACCGTGGACCATAACCATAGGTGGTTCAAATGACGGCACAAAGTGGGACACTCTCGGGACGGTCGGGGGCGGCGGGCTTCCCGGCGATACGCTTACAGGTTTCTTCAGGAGATTCTTTCCTCAGAACCTGAGGGCGTTCGGATTTCCACTCGGATTGAAAAAGGACTATCGCTATAAATATTACCGTTGCTTTATGAACTCTCCCAACGCGGAAAGCTGGAGCATCGGGGAGCTCGGAATGTACCATGACGGTAAGCACGCTGCGATTGGTGGACCGTACCACTTTACGAGCGCTTGGAAGAGCGGGGACAATGGAGAAGAATGGATCTATGTCGATCTCGGAGATATCTGTTCATTCAATCGCGTCGAACTGTACTGGATAAGACGCGCACTCGAGGGAAGTGTAGAGGTGTCGAACGACGCTTCGACTTGGTCTAACGTCGCTCCACTTCCCGGGAATTCGGGAGACACAGTCGACGTAAGACTTAAGGAAGATGTAAAAGCAAGATATGTTCGAATCCTGATGGCGAAACCCTCGTCGGACGACGGCTACATCCTAAGCGAGCTGCAAATCTACGGTACAGGCGGACCGGTAGCGGTATCGCATGAGAAGGATCCAATTCAAAAAGACGGCGTGATGAATCTTTCCGGTGGTTCATGGAAGCTCGAACGTCAGTCACTTGTGAATTCTGATGGTGAGAGTCTCTCGCGTCCGGGTTTTGCCGATACCGGCTGGATGATTGCGACAGTACCAGCCACGGTTCTCGTAAGCTATCTGAACGACGGCGCGCTGCCCGATCCGAATTATGGAGACAACCAGTTCCTCATTTCAGATTCGTATTTCTATTCTGACTTCTGGTACCGTGACGTTTTTATGGCGCCGGCTGATTATCAGGGAAAGCAAACGTACCTGAACTTCGACGGAATAAATTGGAAAGCGGAAGTCTATTTGAATGGCAAAAAGCTCGGCGACATCGACGGCGCATTCATTCGCGGCAAGTTCGATGTCACAGACATACTTATGCCCGGAAAAGAGAATGTGCTTGCAGTTCGGATAATTAAGAACGACGCGCCTGGGTTTGTGAAGGAACAGACCAAATACAGCCACGACTCGAACGGCGGCGAGCTAGGCACGGACAATCCGACATTTCATGCATCGGTCGGTTGGGACTGGATACCGACTATCCGAGGCAGAAACACCGGCATATGGAACAAAGTGTACCTTTCTGAATCCGGTCCGGTGACAATCGACGAACCGTTTGTGTCGGCTGCACTCCCCCTTCCTGACACGACCAGTGCCGACATAACGATCACCGCCGCGCTTACAAACCATACGGCCGGCAAAGTTGCCGGTCTTCTGAAAGGAAAATTCGGAGATGCTGAGTTCGAGCGGGAAGTAGATCTTGAACCATCAGAGACGAAAACGATCACTCTCGACCCCTTGACAAACGCGTCGCTGAGGGTCCGCGATCCGCATCTTTGGTGGCCGAACGGTTATGGCGCGCAGAATCTTTACGATGTGAAATTGGAATTCGTGACCGCGGACGGCGATCGATCGGACTCGAAGAGTTTCAAGACCGGCATCAGGGAAATGTCTTACTCGGAAGATGGAGGCGTGCTCAGGATCTGGGTCAACGGAAGAAGGTTTATCGCCAGAGGCGGCAACTGGGGATTTTCCGAATCAATGCTCAGATACCGGAAGCGCGAATACGACATTGCGGTCCGCTATCAAAAGGAAATGAATTTCACGATGATAAGGAACTGGGTCGGTCAGACAGCCGACGACGCCTTCTACGATGCGTGCGACAAATACGGGATCATGGTGTGGCAGGATTTCTGGCTGGCTAACCCGCTTGACGGTCCGAACCCGAGCGATAACAAAATGTTCTTGGACAATGTAAATGATTTCGTAAAACGGATACGGAATCATCCGTCGATCGGTTTGTACGTAGGCCGGAACGAAGGTAATCCGCCGGCAGCAATAGACTCGTCGATAAGAAAATTTCTTCCTGAAATACATCCGGGTATCCACTATATCTCGAATTCCGCCTTCGGAGTGGTGAGCGGCGGCGGACCATACAGGGCAATGCCTGTGAAATTCTATTTCGAGCAGCGGGCAACTACGAAATTGCATAGCGAGATGGGAATGCCGAATGTCGTCTCGTTCGAAAGTCTGAAGAGAATGATGCCCGATAGCTCACTCTGGCCGATCAACACGATGTGGGGGATACACGATTTCAATCTCGAAAGCGCGCAGTACGCCGATTCGTTTTTGAAGATGATAACGGACGACTTCGGCAGCGTCGATTCGCTCCGTGAGTGGCTGACACTTGCGCAATGGATAAACTACCAGGGATACCGGGCGATGTTCGAGGCGCAGAGCAGGAACAGGATGGGTGTGCTTCTCTGGATGAGCCATCCGGCATGGCCGTCGATGGTGTGGCAAACTTACGATTACTACTTCGAGCCGACCGCTGCTTATTTCGGCAGCAAGAAAGCATGCGAGCCGCTCCACATTCAATGGAACGCTTTGACGGACAGTATCGAAGTCGTGAACTACAGCGTTCCAAACGGAGCGGGGCTCACAGCCGCGATGGAACTTCTCGGCCTCGATGGAAAAGTGAAATTTCGAAAACAGGCATCGGTAAGTTGTCCGGAGGATAGCACGGTGAGAGTTTTCGCTGTGCAGCGGCCGGCCGATCTGACCGATGTTCACTTCATCAGACTGAAATTGACGAGGAACAGCAAACTCATCTCCGAGAATTTCTACTGGGAGGGCAACAAGGAAAGCGATCTGAAGGCGATTACGGAACTGCCGAAGGTGAAATTGAAAGTCCGGACGAAGTCCGTAAAGAAAGGAAGCAGCTGGCATCTTACGACAACGCTTGTCAACAACACGAAGATGCCTGCGTTGATGGTAAGATTGAAAGTCGTCGGCAGCAAAAGTGAAATGCGGATCCTGCCTCTGATATTCAGTGACAATTATATTTCACTCATGCCCGGCGAGAAGCGTGCTGTCGAGATTGAGCTGGAAAATGCGGACACGCGCGGAGAGAAGCCGGTGGTGGTAGCGGAAGGGATTAATTTGAAGTAACACGGGAATTTCGCAATGGATTCATGAACCTCGCGAAGGTTCATTTTATACAACCATGCAAACCTTCGCAAGGTTAAGAAGGTTTACTTTTACCTTTTCGCTTTCCTCTTTCTCCTGCTTCCAGTCTTCTTCTTCTCTCCCGACATTGACTTCAGCCTCTTCTCGACAAGACTGAAGAGAGAACCTTTCGGATAGGCGCCCTTCTTGTCCGGTACTCCCGCAGTCCTCCCCGTCAGAAGCTCGATCCCTTCTTCAATCCTTTCAACCGGATAAACGTGAAACTTCTTTGCCTTGACAGCTTCTATGACTTCGTTCCTCAGTACCAGGTCTTTGATGTTGCGCTTTGGTATGATGACACCCTGTTTGCCCGTTAGTCCTTTCGCCTTGCAGACCTGGTAAAATCCTTCGATCTTCTGGTTCACTCCGCCGATGGGTTGTATGTCGCCCTTCTGATTCACGCTTCCGGTAACGGCAATTCCTTGTTTTATCGGGAGCCCGCTGAGGCTCGAGAGTATCGCGTAGAGTTCTGTCGAGGATGCGCTGTCGCCGTCCACACCGCTGTATGACTGCTCGAACGCAATGCTTGCCGAAAGTGAGAGCGGCTTCTCGCTCGCAAACTTCTCGCGGAGGTAGCCGGAGAGTGTCATCACTCCCTTGTTGTGTATCTTGCCCGACATGTTGGCCTCGCGCTCGATGCTCGTGATGTCCGCCTTTCCGGCGCTGACTGCCGCGGTGATGCGCGTCGGCCTGCCAAATGAATGATAACCGATATCGTAAACGGACAGCCCGTTCACCTGACCGACACGCTCGCCGTCTGTGTCGATCATCAGCACGTCCTGCTCGATTGCTTCCTGCACCTTGTCTTCAAACAAGCTGTTTCTTTCAATGAGCGAGTCAAGACTTTTAAGCACGTCCTCCCGGTTCACAAGTTTATGACCGTTCTTGCTCGCCCAGAAGTTTGCTTCGCGCAGCAGGTCCGCGATATCGCTGAACCTTGTCCAGAGTTTATCCTGCTTTCCTGCCCGCCGCGACGCGAATTCGATAACAGCTGCAACTCCGGATTTGTCAAAGTGCATCAGCTTTTCGACTCCGCAGATTCTCGCGACGAATCTTGCGTACTCGCCGATCTTGGTCGAGTCCAATTTCACCTCGCTGTCGAAATCCGCTTTCACCTTGAAAATTTTTTTAAAATCCTCTTCCGCGTCGTAGAGAATGTCGTAAATGTATGGATCACCGATGAGAATCACCTTGACATTGAGATCTATCGGTTCCGGTTTGATAGCGAGCTGGCTGATCTGGAAGAAAGTGTCGAGCGGCTGGATCTCAAGTTTCCTGTACATCAATGTGCGCTTGAGCGCTTTCCAGACTCCGGGTTCGGTAAGTGCGTCGAGCGCGTTCAAAACAATGTACCCCCCGTCCGCGCGAAGAAGTGCGCCTCCTTTAATCTTTGTGTGATCTGTCTGGTAAAAACCGCGCGCGTCTATCGTCCGTTCTATTGTCCCGAAAAGGTTAGTATAAGTCGGACTGGTTTCGATGACGACCGGACAGAGTTCCCGGTCAGTGTTGTCCTGGATAAGGTTGACTTTATATACGATAAACGGATCGCTTTCGTATTTCATCGATCCGGGCGGAATTTGTGATTCCGTGTCCTGGTCTTCGTTCCGCTTGAAGATCTGGATGTTGCCGAGCGTATACTCCTGGACCAGCTTCAGGTATTCGAGGACGTTCGCGTTTTCCTTATAGCGGCTCTCGAGCTCTTCGAAGATCAGCGATACGACACCGACGACAGACTGGCGTTCCATTTCTTCGACCTTGCGCATCATCTCACCGGCAAGCGCGGTACCTTTCCTGACCACGGACGAGAGTTCCTTCCTGAATTCCTGAAGTTTGTGGTCGGCTTCCGTGTATTCCTTCGCGGCGATCTTTCCTTCCTTCGCCATTTGCTCGAGCTCTTCTATGTTTACCGGCTTCCCGCTCAATGTCGGAAAGACCTGCGGCTGTGTAACCGGGCCTATCTGCACCGGCACCAATGCAAACCCATCCGCCTCAAGCTTCTTCTGAAATTCTACAAGAAGAGATTTCTCTCTTTTCTCGTAGGTCTCCACGATCTTATTTCGTGCGTCCGTATAAGATTCTCCCGCGAGGAGCTCCGGAATCTTCTTTCTGAGATAACGAACTGTCGCTTCGAGGTCATCCTGGAATTTTCGTCCGTGGCCGCGCTCAAATTCAAGAAGGTGCGGATTGTCCGGCGTCCTGAGATTATGGACGTAGCATCTGTCGGGCGATGGTGTGCACTCGACCTGGATTTCTTCGAGGAGGCGCTTGATAGTGGTCAGTCTCCCCGTGCCCGCAAGTCCGCTCACGAACACATTGTAGCCCGGACTTTTTATTTCGACTCCGAAGCGAAGCGCTTTCACCGCTCTTTCCTGACCTATGACGGAATCGATGGGTTCGAGCTCCGCCGTGGATTTGAATTTCAGCTCGCTTTCCGGACATCGCCACGTGAGTTGTTCCGGAGACAATTCACGACACGCCGCAGTCTGCTTTGAAGTCTTCTTTCTTGTTTTCAAATCAAGCCCTGCCTTTTTACCAATTTATCGGGGACAGGGGGAAAAGGAAAGGGGGAAGTTCAAAGGCAAGAAAGGACACACGCACAGAGGCGATAAGGGAAAAGGTGAATGGGAGAAATGACCAGAACGGGAGTTTGAGATTCAGGGATTTGCAATTAAGCGTCCATCCGGGAATATTACTCGACAGCAACTTTTGTCGTGCTCGCGGGTTCTACCTATGATGGCTCGGTAATCGTGAAGAGCAAAACGATCTAAGACAGATTGGAATGAAAGACTTGCTGACGTCAGGGAGCGACATTGATTTTGAAGTGGTCTACAACCGGTATAAGACAGCTGTCTACCGATTCTGCCGCAGGATGCTCAACGATGATGACGCAAAGGATATCGTCCAGGAGATATTCATGAAATTTCTTGAGACTCCATTCTCTTATGACGGTGACGCCCGCGTGAAGGGCTGGCTCTTCAAAGCTGCGAGGAACAGATGTCTCAATGTAATCCGGGACAAGGAGAAATTTACACTCGCGGCTGACGATGAGACCGCCCCCGCCGAGAATCGCGAATTCAACGATACGGATACGGTTGTCAAAGCTCTCCTCGATAAGATGCCTCTCGAGTACCGGGAAATTCTCATAATGCGCGAGTGGAGCGAGCTGAGCTACGATGAGATTGCGGAAGCACTCGATACCACCGCCTCATCGGTGAAGTCGAAGATATTCAAAGCAAGAAAGAAAGCAAGAGAAATTTACGAGAAGTTGTATGGAGAGAAATAATATGAACTGCGATAACGCACAGGAATTGTTGAGCGCTTTCCTCGACAACGAGGTGTCAGGAGATATCGGCCCGGCGCTCAGCCATCTTTACGGTTGCCAGAATTGCCAGGCCTTCTTTGTCTCGGCTGCAAGAGTCCGGTCGCTTGCTAAGGAGGATGCGCTACCTTTTCCGCAAGGAATCGACGAACGTGTTCCGTCTGCAGCAGCAAGAAAAAGGAAGTCATCCTTGTTACGGTATCGCTTCAGGCTCCCTGCATACGCAGTATCGGCAGCCGCCGTCATGCTGATGGTTCTTTCTTTTATGTTCGGGTACCTGGAACAAAGGGAGTCCTATGAGAAAGAACTAAAAATGCTTATGCAGGCGCCGCCCTCGCATGTCGTTTACGGAATGAATGCGGTAACGGTTTACCCTGTGATGAATCATGGTCGAGAAGGAGACAAAAGATGAGTAAGGCGAAAGTAACTTTGGCAGGGATCTACCTCTTACTTGTCCCGTTTGCACCGGTCCTGGCACAGACAGAAGAAATGCCGCGAATCGCAGCGGAGATCATGGACACTACATCTGAAAAGGCACCGGCTGATTACGTAAATGTCGACAGGGAGCCGGAAATTGTTTCACAATCCTTTCCGCAGTATCCAGGGCTCGCGATAAGGGCAGGGATCGAAGGCCGCGTCATCGTGAAAATGTGGGTCGACAAGAAAGGGAGTGTGAGGAAAGCTTATGTGGTCAAGAGCGACAACGAAATTTTTGACAAACCTTCTCTCGATGCGGCGATGAAGTACAGGTTCAGCCCCGCGATATACAGGGACAGTCCTGTCGATGTGTGGGTCATGATTCCTTTCACATTCAAGATGAAACCCGACTCGACCGCGAATGCAACTGATGATTCCGCTGCGGTGAAATACCGCAAGGAGATGATAGATCAAGCCATGAGCTATCAATCATATGAACAAATGATAAACACATATGATCTCGCGATGTACTATGAGCGAACAAAGAAATACAAAGAAGCGGTCAAGTCTTACGAGGAATTCGTCAAGAAGTCGGAAAACTTTCGAAACAGCCCGAAGGAAATGATCAGGCACGCGAGGATAATCATGAAGAAATATTCATCAGGCGAGTCAGGTGCAGGCAAATAAAAAACGAGGCCCGCCGTCGTGCCACGGCAAGCCTCGCTGTGTCTCATGTAGCGTCAACTCTCTCCCGGGGGTCTTCCCGTCAACCTTCCGGGAGGTAATTATGGGACTTAAAAGAAATCATGCCTCGAATGATCCCATCGCCCGCAGCGGCCATCTTGTAACGACAGCCGTATCGCGTGCCGGATCATGAGCTGGTTCTGAAACGACTGGTCCGTGGGATCGATCGCTGTGCCGTTGAACGGATTTGTGAACCACGATCCCATGTTGAAATTAAGAGCGATGTCGATAGACGACGTCGAGGTCGGAATCGTGAACGTGCCTCTCACTTTGAACTCTATGTTCTCATTGTCCTTGTATTCGAACGGCACCCACACGCTGTCTTTAAGTACCGCGCCCCAAACGACAATGCTATAATTTGTCACTGCGCTGTCGCCATTCGAAGTGCTGTCACGATGGTTGAAACCGTCGCTGTCTTCAAACCCCTCGCCCGGTTCCATCCTGTGAATGAAGAATGAAATTCCGTTATAAGTGCCTGCCGGCAGCGTTTGATTCGCGAAATCTATTGTGGATGTGTCACGCACGTGTACAGTGAAGGGCCCGCGGAATATTACACTCGAGTCGCTGTCATTAACGGTGATCGTAGTGCTGCCGTTTGATGTATCGACCTGTACTGCGTCTATATTAGATTCAAATTTTATTCTTGCAAATACAACAATCGCGCTGTCGATCCGTATCGAAGTCGCGCCGGTTATATTTCCGACTTTGCGCATGCCGATCTGGCTGCCGTTGTCCGAAAATGCTACCGACATCGTCACGTCTCCAGATGATCCCGCTGAAATCGGGTTCGTGGATTTCGTGCAGCCGAACATCAAGGCGGAAATGATCAACATTCCTAAGGTTTTCCGAATCAACTTGTCATCTCCCTTTTTCCTGAAATGACTCATTTGCTGTGCCAAAACAGAATATCGAAACGGGAGAAATTTCTTCCGTCTGATTCGAAGGGAGTGCAACTTCTGCGACCATACGCGCTAGTCTTGCACCCGGGTAATGGAAATGGGATATGCTCCGACCGCTAGATCGTGTCAGATCTTTACAGTCTGTCGCAGAAAATGATTGCAACCATTCGCTGGAGTAAACCCAGCGGAATTTTTTGAATTTGGAAATTGAGTGATTCAGCTCAGCAGCATCTCGGGCCGGACCCGCGATCGGAAAAAACGCCGGTAATGAATTCTCTGAGTGCGCGCCAGAACTTCATTAACGCGGAAGTCACAACTGCTGTAGTCATCTTTTGGAATTTATATTTCTCTTGCTCTCACGGGTGCGACGGTCTCCATCATCGCCATGAACTCATCGAAAAGATAATCGCTGTCGTGGGGTCCGGGTGACGCTTCAGGATGATATTGCACGCAGAAAAGCGGGAGGCTCTTGTGCCTGTAACCTTCGAGTATGTTATCGTTCAGGTCGATGTGCGTGACTTCATAATCGGAGGGTAAACTATCCGGGTCGACGGCAAATCCGTGGTTGTGTGAAGTAACCTCCACCGTCGCGTTCATGAGGTTCTTGACCGGATGGTTTGCACCACGGTGGCCGAATTTCATCTTGAATGTCTTAGCGCCCGCGGCAAGTGCGATGATCTGATGACCCAGACAAATCCCGAACATCGGCTTCTTACCTATCAGTTTTCTCACATTCGAAATTGCATAAGTCACGGCGGCCGGATCACCGGGCCCGTTTGAGAGGAAAATGCCGTCAGGATCGTCGTTTAGAACCTCTTCTGCGGAATAACCTGCAGGCACGACAGTCACGTCGCAGCCGCGTTCGTATAGCTTCCTCAGAATATTCGTCTTGATCCCGTAATCGTACGCGACGACCCTGAATTTCTTTCCCGACTTTCCGTTCGTCGAGAATTTATAGGGAGTCTTCGTGGTGACGACTTTTGCGAGATCGAGTCCCGACATCGATGGAAATTCGCGCGCCTTCTGAACAAGGGAGGAATCATCGGGATCGACTGTCGATATGACGGCATTCATCGCGCCGACGGTCCTGATTATTCTCGTGAGCTTCCTTGTGTCGATGGCTTCTATGCCGACAATGTTGTTTCTGCGGAGGTAGTCGCCGAGGCTTTCGGTCGCGCGGAAGTTGCTGTAGAACTTGCTGTATTCTCTGACTACGAAACCTGCCACCTGCGGTTTGGATGACTCGACATCTTCAGGATTAATCCCGTAATTGCCGATTTGAGGATACGTCATCGTTACGATTTGCCCGCAATAAGATGGATCGGTAAGGACTTCCTGGTAACCGATCATGCTTGTATTGAAAACAACTTCACCCGCGGTCTCTCCCGCCGCGCCGAATGATTGTCCGGTGAAAACCGTTCCGTCGGCCAATGCCAGTTTTGCGATCAATTCTGCTCCGATTGCTGTACGTAAAATTTAACACACATCGGTTTCCGTTACAATTGCCGGTGTTGATGGGTAGACCTTAGATTATCAAACGTCTCCGGCCCATGGTTCGACTGTTTCTTGCTTCTAACACCGGTTTGTGCCCATATTGGTTTCAAGAGGCTGAAGACCAGTTCTCGTTTCAAAAAGGAGTTGGAAATGAAAAAGATCGAAGCAATCATCCGTCCGTTCAAGATCGATGATGTTCGGGAGGCGCTGATTGAAATCGGTATAAAGGGCATGACGATTACTGAGGTCAAGGGCTACGGGCGGCAAAAGGGCCACACTGAAATGTATCGCGGGTCGGAATATCAGATTGATTTTCTGCCGAAGATGAAAATTGAGATCATCGCACCGGATGATAGTGTAAATAAGATAGTTGAGACAATAATCAAGAGCGCGAAGACCGGACAGGTCGGCGACGGGAAGATATTTATTTATCCGGTCGAAGAAGTAATCAGGGTCCGCACGGAGGAAAGCGGCGAAGCGGCGCTTTGACGAGCTTCTGTCGGAAGGACCGGTACTGATTTGAATAGAATCGTGACCGCTCAGAACCCGTAGCACGAGTGGGGATGGGAGCAAAATCCAAAGAGGGGAAGCCGTACCGTTCGGGTTATGTCGCCCTCATCGGGGAACCAAATGTAGGCAAGTCGACTCTGCTGAATGCGCTTCTGGGTCAGAAACTTTCCATCGTAACTCCTAAACCACAGACCACCCGGCATAAGATAGCGGGAATACTCACCGGCGAAAATTACCAGGTCGTCTTCCTCGATACACCGGGTATCATAAATCCGAGATACGCGCTGCAAGAAGTGATGATGTCGTCCACAGAAGAAGCGATCGGCGAGGCGGACATTATCGTGCTCATGGTTGACGCGAGCGGGAGTGCGGCGGCAGATTCTCTCAGGCATTCGGCGATCGTTCGTCAATTATCCGGCGAGAAAGAGAAGAGACCGGTGCTCCTCGCGTTGAATAAAGTGGATCTTGTGAAGAAGTCCGAAATACTTCCAATGATCCAGAAGGCGAGTGAAATCTATCCGTTCAAAGATATCTTCCCCGTGTCGGCGGTAAAGGGAGACAATCTCGACGAATTAAAGAAGTGCCTCGTCGACTATCTTCCCGAGGGCGAGCAGTTCTATCCGGAAGACTATATGAGCGACAGGGACGAGAGGTTCTTCGTGAGCGAAATCATCCGCGAGGAGATATTTAAAATGTTCAGGGAGGAAGTCCCGTACTCCACCACTGTCGAGATCGAGGAATTCAGGGATAGCGACACTGAGCGAAAAACATACATCCGGGCAGTAATCTACGTGGAGAAGGACTCTCAGAAGGGAATATTGATCGGGAGATCCGGTTCCGCGCTCAAGCAGATCGGCCAGTCATCGAGAAGACAGATCGAGAAAATGATCGGGCATGAGATTTTTCTAGAACTTTTTGTGAAGGTCGAAAAGGAGTGGCGTGACGACGCGGCAAAGATAAGAAGGCTCGGGTACCGCTAAGATCCGGCCTGGAGAAGTTGGAACTTCCGGATGCGCGGGGATGTCGGGGGGTGAAACTCAAAACGGGGAAATTCGGTTAACGATATTGAGGCCTCAGGGAAAAAACTCCTATTCAAGAATCAATTTCCGGGAGGAATTCCAGATGAATGAAGTAAATAGAATTGTCAAGGAACTTCGTGAGATGTACGAGGGGAAACCGTGGCATGGATCTTCGGTCAAAGAAATTCTTTCGGGCGTGACGCACACAATGGCCGCGGACAAGCAGGCTAACGGGGGACACTCGATCTGGGAGATGGTGCTTCACATCTCCTCGTGGATCGACATTTCAACTCAACGACTCGGGGGAATCGCAGTCGAGCCGCCGCCTGAACAGGACTGGCCCGCTGTGAAAGAGACGAGCAAGGAAGCATGGAACAGGACGATTAAGCAGCTCGACTCGCGGGAGAAAAAACTGGAAGAAGCGGTATCGAAGCTGAACGAGAACAGGCTCGAGCAGACGGCGCCCGGCCGGGACCATGGAGTCAGGTTTATGCTCCAGGGAGTAATTTATCATAACGTTTACCACAGCGCACAAATAGCGATGGCGAAGAAGACGCTGGGGAAATAGACGATTCCCTTAGAATCGTAAAACCCGAGAGTATCCCGGCTCGTTCGGAGCTTCCGATCCAGATGATTCCGCCGGAAGGGAGTCCCTTTGATCTTCGGAGCATCGTAAGTTGCGATGCAATTCCCCCTTGCAAGTCGAAACCTTCAATTGTTATTATGATTTCGGCAAACAGGAGAAAACCATGGCGCTGATCATGCCCTTCAAGGCAATCCATTACAACACACAATCGACAAATCTTTCAGAAGTAGTTGCACCACCATATGACATTATAAGCAAAGATCTTCAAGCTGAGCTCTACAGGAGGAGTCAAAACAATATCATCAGGCTCGATCTCAACAGAGAATCGAATCCTTATCCCGTCGCCGCATCAGAGATGCAGCGGATGATCAAAGAGAAGATATTGGTCCAGGATACTGAGCCGGCGATCTATCCATACTTCCAGACATTCAAGACGCAGGCCGGAAGGTCAGTCATGAGGAGGGGGTTCGTATCGTGGATCAAGCTCGAACCGTTCGAAGCGGGTGTTGTCCTTCCTCATGAACACACTCTGTCAGGGCCTAAGTTGGATCGACTCCAGCTCATGCAAGCGACGAAAGCGACATTCAGCCAGATATTCGGGATCTACGGCGAGGAAGGAAGGACCCTCGAGAAGGAGTACGAAAAGCTCAACCGGACAAAGCCGTACCTCGAAGCAGATTATGATGGAATCAAAAATGTGATTCACCGGATTGCAGATCCAGCTGTGGTGAAGGTCTTCCAGACGGTGATGTCAAAGCTTCCCGTTTACATTGCCGACGGCCACCACAGATACGAGACCGCGCTGGAATATCAACGGCTCATGCTCGAGAGGAAAAGCTCGGGCGAGGAAGCATTTGATTATATAATGATGTATTTCACGAACATGTTCGATTCCGGGCTGATTGTTTATCCGACACACAGGATCATACACAGCCTGAATGGTTTCAATCCTGCACAACTGAAAACCGGGGTCGGCGAATATTTTGATTTGACCCGGAAGGATGATATCAACTCGCTCGCTAATTCACTCCAGTCGTCAGGAGATCATTCATTCGGACTTGTCCTCTCCGAAAAAGAGTATCATATAATGAAACTAAAGCCGACTTCGGATGTGCAATCGATCGTTAAAGAAAATCTACCGGTACCTGTGAAGAGACTGGATGTAACGCTCCTTCACGACTATGTGCTGCGTCAGAAGCTCGGTATCTCCAAAGAGGCGCAGGAGAAAAAGTTGAACATCAACTACACAATAGACAAGGACGAGGTGGACGCTGCCGTCCAGTCAGGAAAGGGTCAGGTGGGATTCATACTCAACGCGACGAAAGTCGAGCAGGTCCGCGAAGTTGCTGACGCGGGAGCTGTCATGCCGCAGAAGTCGACTTATTTCTACCCGAAGCTGCTTTCGGGGATCTTGATGAGCAGTTTGGAGTGAAGAGTGAAAGGTGAAGAGTAAATAGGAAAAAGTTGAGAGCCAGTGGTGATGAATGGGGAATAATAAATTATTGACGAAGCGCGAAGGATGGGAATATGAAAGGCTT
Source organism: Candidatus Kryptoniota bacterium (assembly GCA_036567965.1). NCBI lineage: Bacteria > Pseudomonadati > Candidatus Kryptoniota > Candidatus Kryptoniota bacterium. Next base: position 18,107 of record DATCTN010000015.1, on the reverse strand, counting down.
TTTTCTATTTCTGGTCGATTCTCGATTTTGTCGTTTTCACATCATATAATGATCGTCCATTCTCTTCTCACCGAACGACCAAATTGATCGCCTGGAACTTTGTCCCATCGAGTCCGGGCTCGTAACCCGATTTGTAGACGCTGGAATGATACTGCAGGTCGATATGATCGAGGAAAAACCGCGTGAATCCTGTCCCAGGATTGACTATTCCGCAAACGGAAAGAAGTCTGATAAACCCGTTCAGCTTTATGCTCGTGCCGAAAGTATAGTAAGTGAATACGAAGTTCTCCACCGAACCGCCGCGGATGTAGATAAATTCAGCCGCCCCGATCTGCCAACCCTTATGCAATTCGTCCACGCCATAAATCTTTCCGAGAATGAGGTTGGCGATTGGTTTGAATGTTCCGAACCCGCTGGCGTATCCGTATTCGTAGAAGGGATAATCCATCGAGGTATCATCAACAGCTGTCGCCTTCACCATGGTGTTTTCTGCTTCGCGTGCCCAGACGAATGAGAGAAGAGTCCACTCCTTGTTACCCACTTGCGTTCGAAGGCCCAACTCAAAATTAAGTCCGAGCGTCGCCGTTCGTGGCTGCGGAAAAGAATCCGACAGGAGCGGATAGATCGCGTAACCACCTATATTCCTTTTGGAGTAGCCCAAATTAATATCGACAAATGGCTTGACGGCAGGAAACAACATGATCGGTTTTCCCGAAAGTCGCGACACGATTTCACTGAGGGGTAATTGCATCATCACCCCATAGTCGTGAGTATATACTCTTGAGTTCTGTGAGGAAGTGTTGAATACATCCGATCCGGGCTCGATCGAGTTTCCGATCTTCAAACTGTATCCCATTCCTAAGCGTACGATCCAATCAAAGCCGGCTCCAATCGTGTAGCACTCCTGGTTCTCCTTCCATGGGGAGATGCCGTACTCAGTTTCAATTGATCCTAAATCAAAGAACACCGTGGAATAGCCGAGACCTACACTCGCCTGAAACGGCATTGAAAAAAAATTGCTGAGATTGATACCGACATTGAGCGCGGAAGCGTTCAACGACATGTAAGGGCTGGATGACCAATTTGTCTTCGTCAAGTAAGTGCTCGCGTTAAGAATTCCATTGAGGCTGAACATACCGAGCTGGGCGGGATTAGCGATAGTTGCCGTTGCATTATCCGATGCGAATGATGCGGCAATTGCACCCATTCCATTTGCATCCGCAGAAGTCGGTAATTGCATAATCAAATCTTGCGCGCTGGCTATACTCTGCACAAGAAGAAAAGCAAACAAAATAAGATAATGTGGCTTCAACTTCCCGGTCCCTGTTTTGAGTTTGCTCTAAGACTTTATTGCCACCGATGATTACTTGAATACCACATTTATCGTGTTGAAGGTTGTGCCGCTCACTACCGGATTTGTAGCGCTTGAGTATTCGGCATGATCATATTGCACGTCAACGTGGTCCAGGAGAAATCCGAAGACATCGTCGTCGGCATCCACAAGATTACAGGCAGCAAGGAGGTTTACCATTCCATCCAATCTTAACCCTATTCCGAATGTCGTGTAACCCGGAAGAATTTCACCCTGGAATGAACCGCCCCTGACATACACGAATTCCGCAACCTGTACCTGCCAGCCCTTTTTCAAATCGACATTCCCGTCATTTCTTCCGAAGATCAGGTTATCGAGGAACGAAATATTTCCTAGTCCACTCCTGTACCCGGGTTGATATCTTACGATTCCCGATAGCGGATCGATATATGAATTCACCTGCGTCAGGTTGTCGCCTGCTTCTCTTGCCCAGATAAATGAAAAAACATCCCACGGTCGGCCGTTGAAAATTGTTCTCAGCTTGAAGTTCAAATTCAGTCCGAGCATCGCTTCGCGTGGGAGATTGGACCCGCCGTAAGGAGTCATGAGCCCAGTGTCGCTCCCCACATTTCTTATGGCCGACGCAAGCGTAAAATCTAAAACGGGTTTGATTTTTCCCGAAATAGAAAGTTCCTCGCCGCGGACGAGCGACAGGAAATCGAAAACCGGTATTTCGAGGATGACGCCGTAATTGGAGCTGGCCGTATTTATATTTTCGGTGGGGCCCCAATTGTGGATCTCGGAATTGAGAGTGCTCCGTGTGTATCCCAATCCCAAACTCGCGAACCATTTGAAACCGATCGCGATTGTGTAATTGTCTTCGTGTTCCCACCAATCAAGGATGTGAGTGTAACCAGAGTTTTCGTCGAGATTGAGTCTTGAGTAACCACCTCCCAGGCTGAAATCGAAAGGCAATCCGATTTCTTCGCCGAAGCTTGTGCCGATGTTCAGTGACGAGGCAGTCAGATTGATATCGTAGCCGCTGAAGCCGTCACTGTATGGAGTGCTCATGAGATAAGTGCCGGCATTAAAAATGTTGTGGAGAGTAAAAATTCCGAGCTGAGCAGGATTAGAAATCGTCGCCATCGAGTTTTCAGAGATGACAGATCCTGATACGCCTCCCATTCCGTTCGCTTCCGCAGAGACTGGAACCGACATTACCGGAATTTCACTGATTTCCTGGCAGCGGGATAATTGAGGAGCCGCAACGAGTGCAATCAATCCAGCATAGAAAAATAATCGTGCCATGCCAGTCCCTCCTGATTAGGTATACTACCTGACGACAAAGTTGAGCGAGCTGAATTGTGTGCCGTTCAAAGCTGCATTCACATTGCTGGTGAAGTTACTCATGCTGTATTGAATATCGAGATGGTTCAACAAAAATGATTCCATGGCTCCCTCGTGACCGAGGAGACCGATATATTTGAGCATGCGGAGGAATCCATTCAACTTGAATGTCGCGCCACGACTATTGTAGCTCCAGTTTTCGACCCCATTGCACCACCCTCCGCGGATATACAGACATTCCCCTATCTGGAACTGCCACCCGGTCTGAAGATCGATCTTGTTAAACGTTTTTCCCAGGATAAGGTTGCTCCACGGCCTTAAATCACCGAGGCCGCTCTGGTATGCTATCGAGTTGGAATAAATTATGCCTCCGGGAGAAGGGACCGAATCCGTCGTGACGTTCACGATTAAGTCCTCGGCTTCCCGACCCCACATGAAAGACATGAGGTCCAACTTATTGCCGTTCAAATCCGTTCTCAATCCGATCTCGAAGTTCCATCCGAGGACGGCCTGTCTCGGAAGCGGATCTCCCTGCGAAGCATTGCCGTACGAGACCAGCGGTCCGATATTTCGTCGCGCGTAGCCGAATGTCAGATCGAGAAATGGTTCAACGCCGTTTCCGAATGTCGGCCGGTCGTCAAGAATTGCCCCATACAAGTCGACGAGAGGAACCTGGGCGATTGCACCGAAGTCATGTGCAAGCACTTTGGCAGAAGCTGAGTTGGTCTCCTGTCCGCTTCCGGAAGGCGCAAGCTCGGAATCGATCCACTTCAGCGTGAACCCGGCTCCGAATTTGACAACGTAGTCGACGCCGAGACCAATTGTAAGGTTGTCTGTCTTCTCATACGGATGATACTGCCCGATAATTGTCGGGCCTTCGGATGAAGTCAGGTCGAAAACACCGAGATCGAAATACACACGTGAATAAGTTACTCCGAGTCCCACGGGCATCGGAAGGTCGAGAGCCCTGTCAAGTCTGCTCCCTATGCTCAGTGCCGTCGCGTCAATGCTCATATCGGATGTGAAGTAAGGGAGCCATGCAGTTCTCGGAGCATAAAAGCTGAGACTGAGCGTTCTGTCGAGACCGAAAATTCCTGATTGCGCCGGGTTCGCGATGTTCGATATAGCGTCGTCGGTTATGAGCGACGCCGCGATCCCGCCCATTCCGTTTCCCTGCGCCGACGTGGGTATCGTCATGAAGGGCACGCCTGTTTCTACCTGCGCGTGGACGTCTACCGCTTTGGCGAAGAAGACCATGAACAGAATCAACCAGGATTTCTTATTCATTTGATCATCCCGACATTTGTTATCCCGCAAGAACTTAAAGCACCCCTATTACACTGTCAATGACACTCATTGCAACCGGTCATGCTGATGGGTCGTTCTAGCCAGATTGCCGTCGGTAGTGGCTCACATTGAATCGGAAAGAAGGACTCTATATAGGGCCTTCGGAAAAAATGGCGATTAGTCCCGATCCCGGCCTGCGGGATCGAGGATGCCGCATCATAAATAAAACCATAATGTAGAAGCGGCAGAAATTTCCAGAGCGGGTTTAAGTCCCGCCATGCGGGATGCCGCATCATTATTGACACCTATAATGACGAAGCGGCAAAACAAATACTGTCCGACGGCGCCAAAGGCGCCTAGTTTATCCCGCTCATTAATATTAATTGCGGATAATGCGGGATGCCGCAAGGCGGCATTTTTTTCTTCCAAGGGGAAATTTCCAACTCAACGAGTTGAGTTGTCAACCATTTTTTCCGTAAGCTCGACGAGTCGAGTCATCGACCTTGACTTTTTTCCGCCGGAGGACGGATCCGCCTCTGGCGGACTTTGGTACTCTCTGGAGCCTGTCCCGACCTTCGTCGGGATGTCAAGACAAAAGAAAGTACTGTTAATTCCTACATATCTTGTATATCCCCTGCTGTTCACTTTTCGCGCTCCATTTGTGTCTACAAATGCGCGCGATCCGCAAGGCGGACTTTTGCTCACCCAAAAGTCCCGCTCTACGGGATCCCGTTCATCGTATGGTTGTTTCTGAACGGGAAAAGTGAACCGAAAGTCCGCCAGAAGCGGATGCGCCGCATATACAATAATTGGAGGCGCAAAAAGGGTGCCCGCGAAAATGGTCCCGACTAGCGTCCCGTCCAAATATTTATATGTCGGGATGCCGCAAGGCGGCATCGGGATCGTCCCGTGCTCAGCTGTACGCGATTTTTTGAATATCTACTCCCATTCATCCGCCCGACAAAAAATCGCAATAACCAGACATCAAGCCGAAGAGAAGTTCTTCCTACCCCACGGGACTCTCCCGAAGGGATCCCTTTCCCTAAGGGACTCCTTCGGAGCGGGACATTTTCGCAAGGGGATAGACGCAGTTGAACTTGATGCACTACCTTACCCTCTCTTCCGCTTATTATCTCATCGGAATTGGTTATCTTTACTCAATAGTAATGGTTTCGTCCCAAAATCTGATCGGATTGCAGACACGAGTCCCTCTCGCCGGGTATACTACCATCAGACTTGGCGGAGAAGCGAAGTTTTTCCTGTCTTGTCAAACGGTTGATGAACTTTCTTCCGCTCTCCATTTCGCAAATGCCGAGAGGCTTCGAGTAATAATTATGGGAGGCGGGAGCAATATCGTGTTTTCCGACGGAGGCGTTGATGGCCTGGTTATCAAAATCGACCTGAGAGGAATATCGATCGAAGACGGAAGCGATTATGCGAGTGTCCATGCTGGTGCAGGCGAAGTCTGGGACAACCTTGTAGGGCTCTGCGTCGCGAATAAGTTTGCCGGAGTGGAATGCCTGTCGGGTATACCCGGTTCTGTCGGCGCGACGCCCATCCAGAATGTCGGCGCATACGGGCAAGAAGTGAAGGATGTTATCGAATCTGTAAAAGCGATTGACAGACATTCCGGTGAGCTCGTTGAGATTAGTTCCGCTGAGTGTGGCTTCGGTTACCGCAAAAGTAGGTTCAAATCCGAAGACAAAGAGAGATTTGTAATCGTTGAGGTGACATATAAATTCAGGAGATCGGATGTTGCTGTGGTCAGGTACGCCGAGTTAATGAATTACCTCGAAGCCGAATCCATAGCAGCCGATAAATGTTCCCTAGCTGACGCTCGGAATGCGGTGCTTGAGTTGAGAAGAAAAAAATCCATGCTCATTGATGAGAACGATCCAAACTCCAGATCTGTCGGGTCGTTTTTTGTAAATCCCGTCCTTTCTGAAATGGAGTTCTCAAAATTTGCCGAGAGATTGAAAGCGAACAACATCGATCGAGCTCCCGGATTCAAGAGCGACGGAGGAATCAAGATACCGGCAGCGTGGCTCGTCGAGAATTCCGGTTTCAGGAAGGGGTACAAAAGAAACGGGGTCGGTATTTCATCGAATCACGCGCTTGCCCTTGTGAATTATTCTGGTACGTCGGCAGGGATCCTATCGCTCGCACAAGATATCGAATCTGCCGTTTCAAAGAAATTCGGTATCAATCTGGAAAGAGAGGCGGTGGTTATTTGAAACCAGCGTCCGTGAAATTTTTGCTTTGCCGATCAAACAAAACTTACGGCGAAGAAGATTAGTCACATATAAATGAAGGAATGGTGGAAGTAATTTGTTAAGAGAGATATTAAAGAAACTTTTCGGCCGGTCAAAGACTCCAAAGGAGAACAAGGCGGTCGAGCAAAGACCAAAGAGCGAACCGGGTCCGGTGCGTCAGACGGAATCCAGACCGGTTCAGACGGGCCAACAGGGAGCAAGGCAGGAGGGTCGGCGGGAGCAGAGAGTTGGCGAGGAGCGGGATCACGCTCACGATAGAAAGAATTTTCAAGGCGGAAGACCGAAGTACGAGAGGCAGCAGCGGCCAGGCGGACAAAATCGCCCGCCGAGGTCCACGGGCAAGGAACAAGGAGGCGCCGCGCGACAGGCCGGTCAGGCGGCGGTTAGTTTCAAAGATGATCACGCACGATGGGATCCGTCGAGTTATGCCGTCCCTCCCTCGGAAGGCAAAGTGCGCTTCCACGATTTCGATCTGCCGTCGGAGGTCATGCACGCGATTGCCGACCTTGGATTTCAATACTGCACTCCGATCCAGGCGGGGATTCTTCCCAAGCTTCTCGCCGGGCTGGACGCCGCGGGCCGCGCGCAAACCGGTACGGGAAAGACCGCAGCATTCCTTATCGCGATTCTTAATTACCTCTTGAGAAATCCCAGGCCGCAGCCGGGTCGGAAGTCGCCGCGAGTTCTGATACTCGCGCCTACAAGAGAGCTCGCGATGCAGATTAAAAAAGATGCGGACGGGTTGAAAAAATACACCGGACTGAAAGTCCTCGAAGTTCTTGGAGGAATCGATTATAAAGAACAGAGAGAACTGCTTTCAGCCGACGACATCGATATAGTAGTCGCGACGCCCGGACGACTCCTTGACTTTAAAAAGCAAGGCAACGTCCATCTCGACAAAGTCGAAATTCTCGTCATCGACGAAGCCGACCGAATGCTCGATATGGGATTCATTCCGGATGTGCGGAGAATAATAGAAAGTACCCCGCCGAAAAACAAAAGACAGACGGTGCTTTTCAGCGCAACTCTTACACCGGAGATCAACCGACTTGCTTCGAGGTGGACTCGCGAACACGAGCTGGTTGAAATAGAACCGGAAAGTGTCGTCGTAAAGACCATAAAGCAGATTTTCTACCTGACGACAGACCTGGAGAAATTCAAGATACTTTACAACCTGATAATGGTCAGAGGACTGCAGCGTGTTCTTGTTTTCGCGAACAGGAAAGACATCGCGAGGGATCTCAAAGATTACCTCTCTGCGTATGGAATAAGTTGTACTCTTATGTCGGGCGATGTGGAGCAGACGAGGAGGATCAAACGGCTCGAAGACTTCAGGGAGGGGAAGATAAAAGTCCTGGTTGCCACCGACGTCGCCGCCAGGGGACTTCATGTCGAGGGAATAAGTCACGTAGTCAATTATACTTTGCCTGAAAATCCAGAGGACTACGTACACAGGATTGGACGGACAGGGAGAGCGGGCGCGGAGGGGGTCTCGATAAGTTTTGCGAGCGAGACCGACGCTTACTTCGTGCCCGCGATAAAGCAATTCCTTGGTGAGGATATCCCGTCAATTTATCCGGAGGACGATTTGCTGACGCCGCTACCCGAGCCGAAGTCTCCTCTTCCTTCCAGGAAAGATATCCACAGAAAGCGATTCTCAGGAAACCGGGGCTATGGTCGTGATCGGGGAGGCGGTCACGATCACAGGCGGCCTCGCGGCAGGCAAAGCCATTCATAACGACTTTCAAAATCAGAACGATCAATACTCATGGAGGAATAATGTTGAGGAATTTATTTCAAAAAGATCTTGGCGAAATTGCCAGATCGATTTCGGCAACGATCGCACTACTTTTTGCAGCGACAGTTGCAGTGGTTAATGCAGGCAACGTTTACGGAAAGAGCAACGCCGGCACTGAGACAGTCTTGAGATCGACTCTTAAGAATGGGCTGAAAGTCGTCATAGTCCGAAATCCACTCGCTCCTGTTGTGACGACCGAGATCAACTACCTGGTCGGATCAGACGAAGCACCACAGGGGTTTCCCGGAACAGCGCACGCGCTTGAACATATGATGTTCCGCGGAAGTCCGGGTCTCTCGGCGGCTCAGCTTGCCGACGTGACAGCGGCGATGGGCGGAGACTACAACGCCGATACTCAGCAAATGGTGACGCAGTACTTTTTCACGGTCCCGTCAGAAGACCTGGACGTCGCGTTACGCATCGAGGCGATCAGGATGAAGAATATTCTCGACAGCGATAGCCTCTGGGACAAGGAGCGCGGGGCAATAGAACAAGAGGTCGCGGCTGACCTATCGAATCCGCAGTACGTCTTCTTCACTAAATTGCTCGAGGCGATGTTCAAGGGTACGCCATACGCTCACGACGCGCTTGGCACGCGACCGTCTTTCGACAGTACCACCGCCGACATGCTCGAACAGTTTCACAGGACATGGTATGTACCGAATAACGCGGTACTCGTTATCGTCGGCGATGTAAATCCAAACGAAGCGCTCAGGGAGGCGAAAAAACTCTTCGAAGACATTCCCGCCCGCGAATTACCGTCGAAGCCGGCGTTCGATTTCAACGGAGTAAGAACTGACACGCTGAGCTCGACGACCGACCTGCCATACGGATTTTCCGTGATCGCCTATAGATTTCCCGGAACTGATAGTCCGGATTACGCCGCGACGCAAGTGTTGTCCGATGTCCTCAGTAATCAGCGGGGTAGACTGTATGGATTGGTTCCGGAAGGCCGCGCGCTGTTTGCCGGCTTCGAGTTGGACCCAATGCCGAAATCAAGCCTGGGATTTGCTGTCGCTGCTTTCCCGAAATCATTTGATGGACTGAACATCGTTCATTTGATGGACGACATAATTTCCAACGAGCTGAAAAATGGAGTCTCCCCTGAGCTTGTCGAAGCATCGAAGCGTCACGAAATATCCGACGCCGAATTCCAAAAGAACTCCGTGTCCGGATTGGCGTCGGCGTGGTCAGACGCCGTCGCGATTGAAGGAAGGAATTCTCCTGATGACGATCTAAAAATGATGGAGAGCGTAACCGTCGAGGATGTCAACAGGGTTGCGAGAAAATATATTGACCGTGAGCATGCCATCGTGGCAGTGCTGACGCCCGAAGCATCGGGTAAACCCGTGTCCTCGAGCGGATTCGGAGGAGCTGAATCGTTCACCCCGAAGGAAGTCAAGGGAGTCAAGCTGCCGGAGTGGGCCGAAGTTGCAGTCGGTCGGGTCACCGTCCCTAATTCAACTGTGAAACCGAAAGTTTTTACGCTGGCGAACGGACTGAAACTTATTATCCAGCCGGAGACAATCAGCAATACGATTACCGTCTCTGGCTATGTCAAGAACAATCCCGAGCTGCAGGAACCCGCGGGAAAGGAAGGAACGGCAGGAATCCTGAATCAACTTTTCGAATACGGATCCACAACTCTTGATAGAATCGCGTTTCAGAAATCGCTTGACGATATAGGCGCCAACGCTTCGGGAGGCGCGAACTTTTCACTCAGCGTTCTTGCGGGAAGGTTCGACCGCGGTGTCCAACTCCTCGCTGACGACGAACTCAATCCGGCATTTCCTGAATCAGCTTTCAAGACAATCCAGCGACAGACGTCCGCAACTCTCGCGGGGCGGCTTGAAAGTCCAGATTATCTCACTACCCGTGCGATTCATTCCACGATATTACCGAAAAATGATCCGGCACTTCGTGAGACGACTCCCTCGACAGTGGATTCCCTGACACTTCAGGATGTAAAGAGCTATTACTCGGCCGCGTTTCGCCCGGACATGACCACTATTGTGGTCATAGGGAATGTCTCGGCGGATTCCGCAAAAGAAGTTGTATCCAAATACTTCGGAACATGGAAGACGTCGGGACCGAAACCCGAAACAGAACTTCCATCTGTCCCGCTGAATAAGACCGCGAATGCCAGCGTCCCGGACAAGAGCCGGGTCCAGGACAAAGTCTATCTTGCCGAGATGCTCGGGGTTAAACGTTCGGATCCCGATTATTATTCACTTCAACTCGGTAATCACGTCCTAGGCGGTGCGTTTTACGCGACAAGATTGTACCGCGACCTCCGTGAGAATGAAGGATTGGTTTACTATGTCGGCTCCAGCTTCGACGTTTCGAAAACTCGCGGTATGTATGAAGCGAGTTATGCCTGCGACCCGGACAAAGTCACACTCGCCCGCACGATTATCATCAGGGACCTGAAGCAGATGCAGGATGAGGAAGTGACTCATGACGAACTAAAGCAGGCAAAAGCACTTCTCATGAGGGAGATACCACTCTCGGAATCCAGCGTTAACAGTATCGCAGGAGGATTACTATCGAGGGCCGCGCACGATCTTCCGCTCGACGAACCCATAAGGGCTGCACATATTTATCTCAAGCTCACGGCGAAAGACGTGAAGGATGCCTTTGCAAAGTGGCTCCGTCCTGATGACCTCGTTGAGGTAACGGAAGGTCCGGAACCGAAATAATAAGTGGATGAATCCGCCGGTGTGCGGATGCGCCGGTTCCTCGTTTTTTCAACTCTGTCTTCGCATTGAAGGAGCGTCATGACAGTACCACCTGTTCTCGAGCGAACATTCCATCTCCATTCTCATGAAGTCGATCAGCGGGGAAGGGCGAAGCCCGATGTCCTCTTTTGTTTCCTGATGGATAGCGCCTGGGCTCACGCCAATAAATCCGAATTCAGCTACGATGCACTCAAAGCGGAGGGGCAGCTGTGGGTCCTCTCCAGATTCCTGGCATTGTTCCATAAGTTTCCCATGTGGGATCAGGATGTACACGTCGAAACCTGGGGAAAGGGGACGGACAAGCTTTTCGGTCTTAGAGACTTTGTGATCTGGTCCGATAAAAAAGAAAAGCTCGTTTCAGCAACGTCAGCCTGGCTCGTGATTGACAGAAAGACATCGAGGATTCAAAGAATCGATCTGCTTAAAAGTAATTTTCCCCATCAAGTTGACAAGAACGAGATCGAGACAAGACTCGACAAGATTGAGAAGCTTGATGCCCATAAAACAGATTTCGAGCAGGTCGTTAGATATGGGGACATCGATGTTAACAGGCATGTCAATTCCTCGAAATACATGACATGGATACTCGATAGCTTTCCGCGTGACATACTCGAAACTAAAACTCTGAAATCGTTTGAGATTAATTTCTTGTCCGAAGCACAGCTCGGCGAGAAGATGATTGTGTCTTCGGTCGAATCAAACGGAAAATATTATTGCGAGATCGGGCGGGAAGGCGACGGAGCTGAAGTCTGTCGGGCGATGGTGGATTGGAAAGAATAATCAGCCCGGCAAAGATGGTGGTGCAAAGCCAGTCGCAATCCCTTTGATCTGCGAAACCAATTCACTTGTCTCATTTATAAGAAAGGGTCGGAGGAATAAAACATGAAAACGTTCACGCTTTTCTCTTTATTCTGTCTGTTGGTTACGGCGGTCAGCTTCGCGCAGCAAGAAGGAAGGTTCATGACCGATCCCGACATCTATGGAAATAAAATCGTGTTCACTTACGAGGGCGATCTTTGGCTTGTCGCTTCGGACGGCGGCACCGCGATCCGCCTCACTACTTTTCCTGGAGTTGAGTACAGAGCAAGGTTCTCCCCCGACGGCAAACAAATTGCGTTCACGGCAAGTTACGACGGCACGCCGGCGATCTATGTAATGCCGTCCGGAGGCGGTGCACCCACACGCATAACATACAATCCCGGCGGCGACGAAACGGTAACTTGGACTCCCGATGGTAAGCGCGTTGTGTTCCGCTCGTATTGGGAGGACTTCATAGCAAGGGATCCGAATCTCTACTTCGTGGACAAAGACGGATCCGCACCCGATAGGTTTCCGATCGATCGCGGAGTCGATTGCAGTTTTTCTCCGGACGGTAATAAGATGGTCTATGTGAGAAAAGGTCCTGAAGCATATTACTGGAAAAGATATAAAGGCGGATGGCACTCCGATATCTGGATGTATGATTTCAAATCTAATCAGTTTACCCCGATCAGCAGCTACGTAGGCGTGAATGCCTACCCGATGTGGATCGGGAACGAAATGTACTTCGTTTGCGACAGCACGAATGGAATATCGAATTTGTGCAAAGAAGATTTATCCGGTATGACAATTACGCCCGTCACGAATTACTCCGATGTTGACGTAATGACGCCGTCGACGGACCGGAAGGAGATTGTGTACGTTCATGACGGATACCTGAATGTTCTCGATCCTTCAACCGGTCTCTCAAAGCAAATCAATGTGAATATCCCGTCGGATAGATGGGAGATCAGGAACCGCGTCATCAATCCGAAAGACTATATTCACTCTTTCAATATTTCGGATGACGGAAAAGCTATCGCGCTCGAGGCCAGAGGCGATGTGTACATGGTCCCAACTGAAAAAGGACAACCCGTGAATCTTTCCAACACTCCGGGTACGCGAGAGATGTACCCCGAAATCTCACCCGACGGGAAATGGGTCGCATTCTTCTCGGATAAGACCGGGGAATACGAGCTGTATACCCAAAAACTTGACGGCGGAGATTGGATACCTCTGACCACTTCTCTGGACAGAACCGGCTACCACCTCCTATGGTCCCCTGACGGCAAGAAAATTCTCTTCGGAAACAAGAATTTCGATATCTATTACATCGATGTCGCGACGAAGCAACTTTATAAATTCGCCTCATCGGACCAGTTGAAAAATGACGAGTTCTACTGGCAGATAAGCGATTACTCCTGGTCTCCCGACAGCAAATGGATCGCATATTCTTTTGTCAATTACAACAAGAACAGCGTCATTTATCTTTACAGCCTCGAACAAAACAAGAGCTTCTCAATCACTGACGATTTTTTCGACAACATTAATCCTGTTTTTGATGCGGACGGAAAGTATCTGTACTACTTGTCCAGCAGGAATTTTCATGTGCAGATGGATTTTTACGAGGACAACCATGTCATAGACGTCCCGCAACAAGTTATGGTGGTACAGCTGCAGTCGGGTCTGGAGCCTCCCTTCTCGGACCCGGTTGAGAAAGATGAGCCGGCCGCATCCGCTTCGTTCAGAATCGATCTCGATGGCATCGGTCAGCGGACATGTCCTCTCCCGGTCGAGTCGGGTAACTATTTCTTCTTGAAGGCGGCGACGGACATGGTCGGGTGGTGCTCCGTTCCGAAATTTACCGAAGACGAGTACGGCGAGATCTTCGAACCGGGCGGCGAAACAAAATGGGATTTCCATATTTTCGATATGAAAACGAAAAAAGAAGTTGTCCTCCCCGACAAGATCGCGGACTTCGGTACTTCACTGAACGGCGATAATCTTATAATCAGCAAAGACAAGGACATTTATACCACAACATGGGGAGATGCCTTTAAGACCAAGAGCCTCGGAGAGAAACTTAACCTGGACGGGATGACTTACACTGTCGACCCGCAGAAAGAATGGTTGCAAATATTCGACGACACGTGGCGCTGGTACAGGGATTTCTTCTTCGACCCGAGTATGTTCGGACTGAACTGGAAGGCGATCGGAGAAAGATACCGCTCGTACATTCCATATATAACTTCGCGGGCTCAACTCAACTGGGTGATGCAGCAGATGGTCGGCGAACTGAGCGTCTCGCATACATACATAAGCGGCGGCGACTTTGGACCTGTCGACCCGCCGAAATCCAAAGTCTACACCGGCTGGCTCGGCGCGGATGTTGTCCCGGACAAGTCGGGATACTATAGATTCTCGACAATTTATGGACCGACAGAATATGACCTCGACCTCAAGTCGCCTCTCGTCAGGCCCGACATCAATCTCAAAGAAGGCAATTTTCTCATCGCGATTGATGGTCATGTTATAAAAACGCCTGATGATTATTTCAAATATCTGCAGGTGGTGAAGGACCAGAAGGTGAAGGTCACCGTCAACAGCGAACCGACTGAAGAAGGAGCCAGGACATACGAAGTAACGCCTCTGAATGGCGGTTCCAATCTCAGGTATTTTAAATGGCTGACTGACAACATTCATAAAGTATTGAAAGAGAGCAACGGCGATCTCGGCTACATGCACATTAATGCGATGGGTTCCGATAATATCGGCGAGTTCGATAAATTCTGGAGGGCTTTCCGGTACAAAAAGGGAATCATAATAGATGTCCGCCGGAATTCAGGAGGATGGACGGAATACTTCCTCATCGACAAGCTGGAGAGGCAGATGGTGGCACACAACGTCCTGGCAAACATGGTACCGTTTAGATATCCGGGAAGCACGTCGACGGGAAAATATGTCGTCGTCTCGAATGAGTATAACGGATCCGATGGAGAGGCATTCCTCATGGACTTCAAGGCACGTAATCTCGGAAAGATTGTAGGAACGCTTTCATGGGGCGGGCTTACAGGGATCGTCAATACCCAGACGACTATCGACAATGGACACGTCGAACAATCCAACAACGGTTTCTTCGGCGAGCAGGACAAATGGTGGATCGAGAACCATGGCGGTGACCCGGACATATATGTCGACAATGATCCGGCGTCGGTGATGGCCGGAAGGGATCCGCAACTCGAGGCGGCGATCCAGGAAGCCTTGAAGGAGGTAAAGGAAAGTCCTGCGACGTTCCCCGAAACTCCGCCTTATCCCATGAAGGCGAAGTAGCCTGACTAATGTACTAATTGCTAATTGACCGTCACCTTTAAGGTGATGGTCAATTAAAAGTAGAATGACGTTGAAAGCTTTCTTGCAGCTGACGCTCATATTCATCGCGTCAGCAGTACTGTTTTCCGATGAGACCGTCGCACAAATCGTTACGAGCCAGAGAATCGAGCGGTTTATCCGCCATCTTGTCTCCGACAGCGATTCGCTGAGGTACGATATCGATCCGGCCGGTCTGCAGCAGTCCTCGCGTCTTGGAATAAAATACGAAGGGGTCAAGAATAAATTTCTCATCTCGTACGGACTCACCGCGCAAGTTCTGCCGTCTTTCCTGAACGGTTCGTTCGCTTCTGAAATCGATTCGCTTCCTGATGGGTTCTGTCGGCTGAATCTTGCTGTTCCACAATTGGATTTCCATCGGACTTATTACTTCCGAAATGGGAATTTGGTATCTCCCATTGCTTACTTCTCGCGTAAGTGGAAACGAATCGATAGCAAGTTCTTCACATTTGTGGTCAGCGATACGGTCAGCACCAATACATACTGCATCTCGGTTCTTGACAGGTTTATCGAAAGAATGGTCGACTTCCTCGGGATCGACTCTGTCTCGAATGTACTGTTGAAGCGTGAGAAAATCTTTTATTATCTGTGTAAGAACCAGGACGAAATCAGATCAATGACCGGATTCAATACCCGAGGAATTTACAATCTTGCCTACGACTGCGTCGTGAGCACTTATCCCTGCCATTTCCACGAGCTTCTCCATCTCTTGATGAACTATAAGCTCAGAATGTTGCCGCTCTATGCTCATCCTTTCTTCCAGGAGGGTTTTGCGGTAGCGTTAGGCGGACGCGGCGGACTCGATCCCGGAGTGGTACTGAACGCAGGAATTTTCCTGGAAAAATCGGGATCGCTGGATTTCAGCGAACTCCTGTCGAAGGATGGATTTGAGAAGAACGACCCGAGCATCTCATACCCCGTTGCCGGTCTCTATTCAAAATTTCTCATGGAAAGAGTCGGGATCGGAAATTATATCAGACTCTACAGGGATTACTCGGGAACAGAAGACGAAGTTCGCACAATGCGGATCGACACGAGTCGGCTTCCTCCATCGACAGAATGGATGGAATTTATCGGGACCGAAGATTCCTGCAGCCCGGTCGGGATTACAGTGAGAAAACCGTTTCCATCAGCCGTTGGCAACGGCAGGATGGGGTTTATGGTTTCGGATTCATCCCGGATCTATTTCTGGATTAAAGACACACTACTTCTAACGCTGGTCGCATCTCCTGCGATCTACTGCAGCGACAAGTTCCGCGAGCTCTTTCCTTCTCGCGAGTACACCGGACAGAAGTATTCGATAATCGCGGACAGTTCAGGCATTTCAATCTACAATTTATTTACCGGGAACCTCATCGCTGCGTATGTAGAATCGTTTGCGCTCCCGCCGCGAAAGGTGGAGTGCGAAAAGGGGTACTTCAAATTCTCGGCTGCCAGAAGTCTATTCGACGAACCCCCTGTATATCTTTCCATTCACTGAATCGGGTTTTTCTTCTTTCCTTCATGTCGTTATCTTCACTGATTATTTATGATCGAATCCCTCGACAATACCGATCCTTACGCATCTCTTAAGGTTCGCGACTTCCGATGGTTTGTGCTCGCACGGTTCGCTCAGACATTCGCAATTCAGATGCAGTCACTTGTTGTGGGATGGCAGGTGTACCAGGAAACTCACGATGCGTTGTCGCTCGGACTGATTGGATTCTGTGAAGCTGCGCCCTTTCTCGGAATCGCACTAGTTGCGGGTCATGTCGCGGATGTTGTCTCAAGGAAGAAGATAATCCTGGTCACTGGCGGTGTCTACTCGCTGTGCGCCGCGACCCTTCTGTTGATTTCCACGGAGCTCCACTTTATTCTCCTCCAGCACGGCGTGTTTCCAATTTACGTGGTCATTTTCGTGATCGGACTGACTCGGGGATTCATGTCGCCGGCTCAGGCGGCGTTTTCGTCCCAGCTGGTACCGCGCGCGTTATACGGGAATGCTTCCACATGGGGAACCGTTTCCTGGCAGATATCGGAGGTGGTGGGACCTGCTGTGGGCGGATTGGTTTACAGCTTTGCGGACATCGGGACCGCTTATGGCGCAGTCATCCTCTTGAGCGCAATCGGATTTGCGTTCTTCGCGTTGATCCATAATAAGCCGATGCCGGTGAGAAACCGGCAAGAAACTGTAATGCAGAGCCTCTCGGTTGGAGTTCGATTTGTATTTCGTAACCAGGCGCTCCTGAGCGCGGTTACTCTCGACATGTTTGCGGTTTTCTTCGGCGGAGCTTTTGCCGTGCTCCCGATATTTGCAGATAAGGTGCTCCACGTTGGCCCGAGAGGACTCGGCCTCTTGAGAGCTTCGCCCGCGGTGGGAGCGATCATAATATCAGTCGTGATGGCGAACTATCCCATGTTCAGAAAAGCGGGAAGAAATCTCTTCGCATGTGTTTTCGCCTACGGTGTAATGGTGATCGCCTTTGCGCTATCGCGGAATTTCTATCTGTCGCTCGCATTCCTCCTCTTGAGCGGCATGTTCGATAATGTGAGTGTCGTTATTCGCAGCACGATCCTTCAGCTTTTGACTCCCGACGAAATGCGCGGGCGCGTGTCCGCAGTGAATGGGATCTTCACGGGTACTTCCGACGGGCTCGGCTCGTTCGAATCGGGAGTCGCCGCCAAACTCCTCGGCCTCGTTCCTTCAGTCGTGTTCGGAGGGAGTATGACACTCGTGACAGTGGCGGCTGTCCGCGTCGCGGCACCGGAACTGAGAACGCTGAAATTATGATTTGCTTCCGTCTGAAACCGTGAACCTTTGCGATGACCGACAACCCTGTGCTTGAAGTTTGGGCAGTGTCTCACTTCGAATTAAGAATGACGAATTCCAGATATGGCCTTCGGAAAAAATGGCGATTAGGAAATTTCCAGGGTCGGATTTGGAAACAAATACTGTCCGACGGCGCCGTTAGACGCCTAGTTTATCCCGCTCATTAATATTAATTGCGGATAATGCGGGATGCCGCAAGGCGGCATTTGTTTCTTCAGAGTGGAAATTTCCAGCCGTTTTTTCCGATAGCTACACTTCACGAAGCGTTTCGCGTAGTGAACGCTTGATTTTTCTCCGCCGGAGGACGGATCCGCCTTCGGCGGACTTTGGTACTTTCCGGCGCCTGTCCCGATTTCAA
>DATCTN010000014.1 GCA_036567965.1 Candidatus Kryptoniota bacterium | reverse complement strand
TTCCGTAAGCTACACTTCACGAAACGTTTCGTGTAGTGAACGCTTGACTTTTTTCCGCCGGAGGACGGATCCGCTTTGGCGGACTTTGGTACTCTCTGGAGCCTGTCCCGACCTTCGTCGGGATGTCAAGACAAAAGAAAGCACTGTTAATTCCTACAAGTCTTATAGATCCTCTGTTGTTCACTTTCTTTTGTCCCGAAGGGATCCCTTCGGGACTCACCCAAAAGTCCCGCAGGGATTCCTTACATCTGAAAGTATTGATGAATGGGAAAAGTGAACCGAAAGTCCGCCTTCTGCGGATGCGCCGCATATAAATAATCGGAGGCGCAAAAAGGGTGCCCTGCGATAATGGTCCCGACTGTCGTCGGGATCGTCCCGTACAAAGAATAAGCGATTTTTTGAATAGCGACCCTAAAGCATAAGCCGGACAAGAAATCGCTGCAACCGGACAACTAGTTATGAATGTTCTCCTCCTACGCTACGGGACTCTCCCGAAGGGATCCCTTTCCCTAAGGGACTCCTTCGGAGCGGGACATTTTCGCAAGGGATAATATAGATTGTCCAAATTGAGCCACTACCCCTCTCCGCTCTTACTTGATTTTCCACGCTTTCCTTGATAAACTAACCAGATAGGGAAGGAGCGAATGAGCGACCGAATCGGTACATTGTTGATACTGAGTTGCCTTGTCTTTGTCCTTTCCTCATGCGCGCCGGACGCGCCTCACGATAATCCTCTCGATCCAAAGTCGCCAAACTACAAGTCAACCGGGACTTTGTCAGGGAAAGTGTTTACACTGGGAATTCCGTACACTGGTATCCCGAACGCGTCGGTGTTGATTGTACAAAATGGAACTTCCCAGCTGACAGCATCGGACGGGAGCTTCAGTTTTGCGGCCGCTCCGGCGGGAAATATCACTTTAGTCATTTCAAGGCAAGCGTATCTGGCAGACACCGCGAGCTTGACGCTCGATCTCGGACAAACGCGCGATGTTGAGATCCATCTCGACGCAATTCCCAAAATCGCCGGGGCACAAGTCGTTTCAAGTAAAATAGATCAATGGTGGCCTGCACCCGATTACTCCGCTACCGTAAGTGCGAGCGTTACCGACCCGGATGGAGTCGGCGATGTGATAGACTCGACGGTCCATGTGCAGGTGGATTCACTTTCGTTTACCTTGAGTCACGCCACGGGAAACATCTACGAGGCTACCATAGATGCATCACAGTTGCCCAATCAGGATATCGAATGGATCGTCGGGAAGGC
Source organism: Candidatus Kryptoniota bacterium (assembly GCA_036567965.1). Lineage (NCBI taxonomy): Bacteria > Pseudomonadati > Candidatus Kryptoniota > Candidatus Kryptoniota bacterium. Next base: position 23,046 of record DATCTN010000014.1, on the reverse strand, counting down.
GTTTGTAGTTTCCGCTGCGGATCACGAAAACGGAATTGGTCAGAGTCCCCCCTTTTATGTGTCGAGGGTAATTGAGAGCGAAGCAAATCCCACATATCCCACCGGACTGGATACGACGGTGGCGTCCCCCGAACTAGACTGGAACCCGCCTTCAGTTGCATTTGACTATATGTACGAGCTTCAGGTGGTGATCGTAGTGCAGGGCTCTCAGAGAGTTGTATGGACCCAGCCCGGACTTTCATCTTCGATTGTGTCCTTTAAATATCCAAGCATTCTTGCGCAGGGAGACTATTTCTGGACGGTCACGATAGTGGACGGTCTCGGCAACACCTCAACGTCGAAAGAAGCTACTTTTCACGTGCCTTAGAAATGGAAAAGATGCCTGAAGAACCCAAAGATAATTTTACAGTTATCTACGAGATAGCTCAGAAGATTAATTCGATTCTTGACGAGCAGAAACTTCTCGATACGGTGCTCGAAATAGCGATGTCTCACCTTGATGCCGAGCGTGGATACATAGTCATGTTCGACGACGCTGGGAAAACAGGGTTCAAGGTCGTGGTATCGAAAAACTTCGATGGTCAAACCGATGCGAACAAGTTTGCGGCCTCCTCATCTGTCATCAATAAAGTGAAATCCGATGGTGAGCCGGTGCTTACATTCGACGCGCTCAACGACGAGCGGTTCGAGGCATCCAGGAGCATTGTTGCTCAACAGCTACTTTCTATAATCTGTGTTCCTCTCCGCCTCCATGAAAGAACCGTTGGAGCGATATATCTGGACAGCACGAAGTCAAGAGGGAAGTTCAATTCCGACACTATGAAGTTTCTGGCTGTCTTCGGGAATCTGGCGGCGGTGGCGGTGGAAAATGCGCACCGTTACGGCCATCTCGAAGACGAGAACGCAAGACTGAAGAACGAAGTCGACAGCGCGAATCTATTCCCGGGGATCGTGGGGAGAAGCAAGCTGTGGAAGTCCGCCCTCGACCTGGTACGAAGGGTCGTGGACACCGATGTAGCGATTCTGATAACCGGAGAAAGCGGGACCGGAAAAGAAATCATAGCTCACGCGATTCATAACCAGGGCCGCCGGCGCGACAAGCCCTTCATGGCGCTCAACTGTTCCGCGATCCCGGAGCAGCTTCTCGAGAGCGAACTCTTCGGACATAAGAAAGGTGCTTTCACCGGCGCGAACGCGGACAGGAAGGGATTGATGGAATATGCCGAAGGTGGAACTCTCCTTCTCGACGAAATCGGCGATCTTCCATTGCTGATGCAGGCTAAACTCCTCCGCGTGTTGCAGGACAAGGAAATAAGACCGCTCGGCGGTTCTGAGAGCAAACTTGTGGATGTGAGAATCATCGCGGCAACAAACAAGGATCTCAAAGAAGAAATCAAGAAGGGAACGTTCAGAGAAGATTTGTATTTCCGTTTGAACATCGTCGAGATCCATCTTCCACCCCTGCGTGAGAGGACTGAAGACATTCCCGTGCTCATAAGTCATTTCATGAAGAAAGCATGTGAGACGCACGGCCGGAGCGCGAAGAAATTCAGCGCATCCGCGATGTCGATTCTCCTGAAGCATCCGTGGTACGGCAACGTGCGCGAGCTCCAGAATGTCGTTGAAAGAGCGGTCGTACTTTCCCGCGGCGAAGAACTCGAAGAAAGCGACTTGCGCCTCGACAAATATTCCGAACAGGAACTGGTTGAGACAGGATTGACACTGGAAGAATTCGAACGCAAACTTGTGGAGAAAACTCTTTCCGAAACCGGCGGCAACAGGACCCGCACTGCCGAAAAGCTCGGCGTGTCACTCCGATGGCTGCAGTACAGATTGAAGGAATGGGGCGGTGAACCAGGATAACTTTTCAATTGTCCAGCAAATAAGTCAGAGCCCCACCGCTTCTGTGTACAAGGCCTACCAGAAGGCTCTGGAGAGAGTTGTCCTTTTGAAAGTGCTTCACAAGCATCTCTTGCGGGACAGGTCGCTCGTCGCCCGCTTCTCGAGAGAAGCGAGATCGTGCGCGACACTGCATTCGGACAATATCGTTCAGATTTACGATCTCACGGAGATCGACGGTGCGCCCGCGATAGTGATGGAATACGTCGAAGGGAAATCACTCGAAGAGCTTCTTCTTGACCCGGGCGTGAGGTCGGAAGAGCTCCTTCTCAACGTTGCCGTATCGGTGCTGACGGCGTTGTCATACTCTCATGAGAGAGGTATCATCCATCGCGACATAAAGCCTGGAAACATTCTGGTATCCGATACCGGAACCATTAAGGTCACCGACTTTGGTCTCGCATCGGTTGCTGACGCACCAGTGCTCACGATGGAGGGAAGCCTCATTGGCACGCCGGCATACATGTCGCCCGAGCAGGCACGGGGTGAACCCGTTGACGCAAGAAGCGATTTGTTTTCGCTCGGCGTCACGCTGGTCGAAGTACTGACCGGCCAGAAGATTCTTCTGGGCGAATCTTACTCCGAATGCATGAACAAAATTCAGAACTTCAAGCTCGACTCATTGAAAGACCTGGAGAATAAATGTTCAGCGAACGTCCTGGAATTCCTGAAGCGCCTCCTTGCACCCGATAAGAACTCGAGATTCGATTCTTCCGATGCCGCCCTCGAATACCTCACGTCATTTCTCGGGAAAGAACGTGTGGGATTTGTTTCAAGGCGGGCAAGGCGAAGGCGGAAAAATCTTACGGCTGTCGGTATAGCGGCCGTGATTGTCATCGCGGTTGTAATGGCCTTCGTCCTGAAAATGCCGGGAGAAAAAAGAGTCGTTGCTTCCAGAGACAGCAGCACCGAAGTGACCTCGACCTTGTCTCATCCGACGGCAACCGGTCTGCCCGGTGAAAAGTCAAAGTCGGATCACACTCAGGAAAAAACAGAAATGAATCACACTTCCGAAGCGAAGTCGCCGAATGCAGATGCCCGCATGAAACAACCGGTTGGGGTGACTTCGGGAATGGGAATCGGCTCTCAGACTTCGGCGACTCCGGACTCAGGTTACATTTCGATCGGAAAATGCGATCCATGGGCGAAGATCTATATCGACAGCGCATACGCTGGTCAAACGCCTCTCGGCGGATCCATGAAGGTGCCTGTAGGAAGACATAGAGTCACATTCAGCAATCCCTACTTCACGCCGATCGTGAAGGTTGTTGCTGTCCAGAAGCGGCTTCTCTCAACTGTGGATGCGGATTTTCTCCAGGACGCGGGCTATCTCTACGTAACTGTGGAACCGTGGGGAAAAGTCTTTGTTGACGATAATTTTCGTGAGTCCACTCCGACGGTGGATCCAATCGCGGTTTCTTCAGGAACACGAATCGTCCGTGTGCAGAATCCGCACTTCACGGACATCGTCCGCAGTGTGACGGTGAAACCTGGAGACACGTTGAAATTGAAATTTTCATTTTTGACAAGTGAAAATAAATAGCGGCACAGGGATTGAACAATATAGAATCGAGAAAAAATGGTTTGGTCTAGAAAGTTAGTATCGAAATTACCTTTGCTCGGGCTACTGGTAGTTCTCGGATTACCTCAGAAACCCGCATTTTCGCAACTTGCGGCGATTCCGGACATGCCGCATCCACGAATTGGAATGAGTTACGCGAGGATCGGTCAGATGGTTTATTTTATCGGCGGGGCTACACAGCACGCGCAAAATCTGCAGGGCTTTGATGCGTATGACGGAACAAATATAGTCGACGCATTCAATTTCCAAACGATGTCGTGGGATACGACCGTCGCCCCGCTGAACACGCCGAGAGTTTTTGCGTGCTCGGCGACAATTCACGATTCAATCTATGTTATGGGCGGCGCCGATGATTCAGGGAATGTCGTTGGTTCCGTTGAGGTCTATGATCCGGTGTCGAACTCGTGGCACTATCGGAGCAGCATGCTTCATCCCAGAAAAGGCGCCGCTGCTGAAGTCGTGGATGACAAAATTCTTGTCTTCGGAGGAGCCGGCGTCCTCGGATTGCGCAAGGACGTTGAGGAATATTCGGTTGCCGATGACCAGTGGAGCGAAACATATGAGATGCGATTCGGACATGCCTATCACAAGGTTTTCATGGCTCATGAACATATTTACATTTTTGGCGGAATTTCAGACGTAACCAGCATAATAAATCCGTATGGACTGATCGAAAAATATGATCCCGAAGAAGGGGCCTCGCAAGTCTCCGTCGTTTTGCATACTCCTCGAATGCTTTTCGGAATCGCCGCAAAAGGCGACTCTGTGTTCGTGATTTCAGGTCTGGGAGTGGCCAGCGCGGAGAGTCATATCGAACTCCTCGATTTACACAATGAGGGAGAAGAAACGGACACCGAACTCGACTCAACGCTCATCGACGCACCACGCGTAGGTTTCATTGCTGCTGTCGGCAGAGACGGCAGAATCTATTTGTTTGGAGGTGTCTCGCCGATTTTCAAGAGCGGTCAGGTCCCGGTTGCTACCGTGAGTGTCATTTCCGGTTTGAATGTAAATTATGCAGCTGCCGTTAAGCAAGCTGTCCCGTCGACGTTCAACCTCATGCAGAATTACCCCAATCCGTTTAACCCTTCGACGATAATCGGGTATGATGTTCCTCCCGATGGTGCAAGGGTCAGCATTGAAGTTTTCAACATGCTCGGTCAACGAGTCGCGACAGTCGTCGATGGGTTCGAGAGCGGCGGGAGGCACTACGCGTCGTTCAATGGTGTGAATATCCCGAGTGGTTCTTATATTTACAGGATGAAATCAGAGAATGGAATTACATACAGGAAAATGGTCCTCATTAGATGACAAAGGCGGAAATCTGCCTGGTTGTTGGATCCTTGCTCTGCGTTTCGACTGCTTACTGCCAATACTCAAAACAGGCTGACACCACACTCGCTGCAGTAAAATCGCTTTACGAAAGCGGTTCTTACATTTCAGCGGAACTCCAGGCTCGTCGAATGCTCGAAGATCAGTCCCTCAACGATTCGACGAGAATCCAATTTGAAAAATACGTGGCGTTCTCACTTGTCGCACAGGGGAAAAATGAATCTGCGGTCGATCATTTCCTGAATTTGCTCAAGATCGATACTTCGTTCACATTGGATCCAGTCCTCACATCGCCGAAAATCCTTGGAGTGTTCCAGGATGCAAAAGCACAGTTAGCTGCGCAAATTCGCAAAACAGGTCCGGAACGAAGCGAAAGCCATGAAGATCAAGTCAGCCCTCGCGATAGAATTCCCGACGGCCCTACGTTCCGCGCTGTCGTCTTTCCAGGTTGGGACCAGATTTACAGAGGGAAGAGCACAAAGGGATACATCTTGTTAACCGCTGGCGGAGTTGCCGCGCTTTCCTCAATCGCTTCGGAATTATTGAGGCGCAAAGCCAGGAACGATTATTTGAGTGCCGGAACCCCCGCACTGGCATCAAGCAAGTACAATACGTACAACTTCTACTACAAGACGGAAATCTATTCTATCTCCGCGTTTGTCCTCTTTTATCTTTATTCTGAAATCGATTCATTTGTAAATCTCCCGCCGAACTTCAAAGCCGATTTATCTCCTCAATCCCCGGGGGCTATAGTCGGTTTCAGAATCAAATTCTGAGAAATATTCTCTTCATTATCTGCCGCAAACCCTGCATCACTGACGCAATTCCTGCATAGCAGCTAAACGGGACGAACGACAGCTCTCACAATTTCACGATTTTGCCCCTTTTCATCCGGCACAACTATTGACCTTATTGAAATAACAAATGGAGGAATAAATGGTTCGAAAAATATATACGCTCTCTTTGCTGACAATTGTAGGTACGATGCTAATGCTTACTACGGCAAGGGCGCAGATGTTGAGTGGGGATTTCATGCTTCACGCGGTGCTGGACGGAGGGAACGTTGATTTGTCATGGTCCGCACCCGAAATGTTTTCGGTTGAATATTATCTGGTTTACCGCGCACAAGTCGGAGTTATGGATTCAAGCCTGAATGCGAGTTACAGCTTGATCGACTCGACCACTGCGACCGAATATACAGACACCACGGCACCACCGCCGAATACTCTCTTTGTTTATTTAGTCAAAGCATATAATTCTACAGGTCAGGTACGGTTAAGTGCTCTCGCGAAAGTCTTCGTGAATTTTGGAGACTACCACAGGGACCATGTAACCATCACGTCGACTCCGCCGACAGACGCGACTGTCGACTCGCTTTATACGTACCAGGTTACGGCGGTCTCATCAGACTCCACGGCTGTCCTGCAGTACCATCTTGGCGAGCATCCTCCATTGATGACGATTGATTCCACCGGATTGATATCCTGGACTCCACTGGAAAGGGGCTGGAGAGAAGTTGAAGTAATAGTCGCCTCCAGTAAGGGTGGACATGCCGGACAAGAGTACACGGTCAGAGTAGCCGGACTCGACGGCAAGATTGCCGGAATCGTTACCGACACACTCGGGCATCCGATTCCGCATACAATCGTAAGATTGTACCAGAGGAACTTGATGACCGCGATACCACTGATGACGCCCATAGCGATCGAACCATTTGACTATTGGGCGACAACGGATTCTACGGGTCATTACTTAATTCGCCATGTGGATGCCGGAAGATATCTCGTCCGTGCGACGCCGACGAATCCCAATTACCTTCCTGAGTGGTATAACAATGTCGAGAGCATACTAAACGCCACACCGATAGTCGTGTCGGACACATCGTCACATGTCGCCGACTTTGCTTTGCACAACAGGTTCTTCAACCTGCCGAAATATGTTATCTCCGGAATCGTCGTTGACACACTCGGAAATCCAGTAAGAGGAGCGTGGGTAGTGTTTGCGCGCGCCGGATTTGTGTTCAATGAGGCGAGAGAAGATCAGGAAGAATGGGAAAGCGGCGAGGATTTCCGAGACTTCTTCCGAGACGCGGTCCATGATATTCACGAAGATCATGATTTCTCGCTCGAAGGTCACTCACCATACGTCTACAAGACTTTCGTCGACAGTACCGGAGCGTACCGGGATACACTGCCGGAAGGCAACTACGTGATCTTCGCGAGGGCGGTCGGCTACTACAGGACTTTCTACAATAACGAACGCGGAATTCTCAACGCCGATATCATGAAGCTCGTCAGCGATACCACGGGGATCAACTTCACGCTGATCCACTACCCCCCCATCGCTCTCGGGGAAATCTCCGGTTCAGTTATTGATTCCGTCGGCAGCGTTAGTGTCGCCTCCAGGCTGATAGCGTTCAGGGACATCTGGAACTATCGCGACACATTGAAGATGCATGTCGCCGGAGTGTACTTCACTGACGCGGACAGCACAGGCGCGTATGACTTCAACGATCTTCCGCCCGGATATTACAGGATCCTCGCGCTGCCGTTGGGCGGCTACGCCCCGTCGTTCTACAGTCTCACCGGTCCGACCGTCAGATGGAAAGACGCAACGGCGATCCAGGTAAATGGAAATTCCACGAGCGGCGCAAACATATACGTAATGCCGCTGCCGGATTCCGCGTCCGGGTTCACATCCATTGGCGGCTCGGTAAAGATCAGCGGCTCCGCAGCCAGTCGCGGGAGCGGTTCTCTGGCGACACTCGGAGTTGGCGGCGCTTTGGTTTACGCCACAGACGCGAACGGTAACATCGCCGGGTACGGTGTCACCGACCAGACCGGCAGCTATACGATCGCCGGCCTCGCGCCAGGATCATATAACGTCTTCACAGACGCGGTCGGATACACTTCCACCGGCAGCTCGGCATCGAGCCCGTCGTACGACGGCAACGGTAATCCTGCTCCGTCGACAACGAACTTCACAGTGACACCTGAGACGCCGACCGCGGTCGAGCAGAACGTCGTCGTCCCTGTGAACTATTCTCTCGAGCAGAATTATCCGAACCCGTTCAACCCGACGACACAAATCGCGTTCAGCATACCGCAGACCGAACACGTAACCGTGACGGTGTTCAATATCCTTGGACAGCAGATGGCGACGCTCGTCGACGGCAATCTCGGTTCGGGTGCGCACATAATCACCTGGAACGCGAAGAATGAAAACGGTGAATTGCTCCCGAGCGGCGTGTACTTCTACAGACTTTCCACGCCCGGGTTTACCGCCGTGAAGAAAATGCTTTTGCTGAAGTAAGGTCGTCCCTATCGACCCTTCTACCCTGAGGGCGGGCGGCGAAAGCCGTTCGCCTTCTTTTTTTTGAGCATGCCTGTATAATTCTCTCCGGTTAGACAATCGGATAGTATATCAACTTGCACAATCTGTATCGCCCCCTTGCGAAAATGTCCCGCTCCGAAGGAGTCCCTTAGGGAAAGGGATCCCTTCGGGAGAGTCCCGTCGGGTTGGAAGTGACTGAGATGACGCCTCGAATGGTTGTTGCGATTTTTTGCCCGGTTGAGGACCTGGAGTAGCTATTCAAAAAATCGCATGTTCTTAGTAAGGGACGACCCGGTGCCGCAACGCGGCAGCGGGACCATTTTCGCAGGGCACCCTTTTTGCGCCTCGATTATTGTATGTGGCGCATCCGCCTTTGGTGGACTTTCGGTTCACTTTCTTTTGGGTGAGCAAAAGAAAGTGAACATTAAGAATTTCGCTCGTCTCGTAGGTTTACCTGTACTTTCCTTTTGCTTGATCAAAAGGAAAGTACCAAAGGAAAAATCAAGGCTTACGGAAAAAATGGCTGAAAATTTCCACGTGGAAGAAACGAATAAACTAGGCGCCTGACGGCGCCTTCGGACAGTATTCGTTTCTTAAGCCCACCCGGGAAATTTCCTAATCGCCATTTTTTCCTGGTGCCGTACGAGACATTCTTCCAGTCTGGTTCAAACTGATACACTACTGACAATCGTCTTGCATTGCAGCCCTAACGCCTTTAAATTTTTGACGGCTTGAAGGCCCTACGATCGTACTAACAATTCCGGAGGCAGTCCAGGATGATATCGAGATCAAATTGGTCGCATTTTTATGTCGCCGCGATTCTGATTTCATTGACTCAGATCGCATTTGCTCAGACCTCTGAACGGGACTCGACGGGCGTAGATACCTCCGCGGCGATCAGGGATTCCGCCGTCGTGAGATCGGATACCGTCGGCATGAGAAGAGATACGCTGACCACTTCGGCGGACACCGTCTCAGCGCCAAAGGACACTCTCGATATCATTACAAGCGCGGCGAATCTCAACACCGTTCCGGGTTTCAGGATCCAGATTCTTGCCACGCAAAGTCTCCAGGACGCAATCGACATGAAGGCCGAAGCTCAATCCGAGCTTGACGGGTACAATATTTATCTCGTTTACGATCCACCTTTCTACAAAGTGCGTGTGGGCGATTTCAAAGCAAGATATGAGGCCAACAAGGCGGGGAACTATATCGTGTCTCACGGCTACCCCGACGCATGGACCGTACCCGACAACGTTTTCAGAAACCCTGCCACCAGAAAGTAGACTCCAACCACGGAGGAGAAATGAGAAAGACTGCGCTGCAAGCGGCGATCATCCTGCTCTTGTGCGGAACAGCTGCAGCAGGGACCGACCCGCGTCTCGATAAATCATACCGTGAGGACAAAGCGGGATGGATCTTTGTCCACCTTGAAGGAACTGCCGATCAGATCGGATTTCAGCACGGCTATCTCCTCGCTCCTGAGATAGACGACGCGCTCAAGGCGATGGAATTCTATCTGAAGGTCGGATCAAAAAAGGACTGGAGCTTCTTCAGGGACGCGGCGCGCAAAATGTTCTGGCCGAAGCTCGACAAGGAGTACCAGGAGGAAATAGAAGGTATCGTCGAGGGTCTCGCGGCGAAAGGAAAGAATTACGACAGGTACGACATCACCGCGCTCAACGGCTGGATGGAGCTCGACCAGTATTATCTCCCTATGTTGAAGGCAAAGCGGATCAAGGGCGCCGACGACAACAGTTCACCCGGCAACTGCAGCGCTTTCATCGCGACGGGAAGCTATACATCCGACGGCAAGATTGTCATGGGACACAATTCATGGGTCGATTACCTCGTCGGTGAAAGGTGGAACATCGTCGCAGACATCGTTCCGAAAAACGGTAACCGGATCATGATGGACACATTTCCCGGCTTCATTCATAGTGGCGACGACTTTGTGGAAACAAGTGCGGGAATCTTGATAACCGAAACAACTATAGCGCAGTTCAAGGGTTTCGACACGGAAGGCGTTCCTGAATTTGATCGCGCGAGAAAAGCCGAACAGTACGCCAGCAGTATCGACGACTTTGTCAGGATAATGACGACAGGTAACAACGGCGCGTACGCGAACGACTGGCTGATCGGCGACACGAAGACGAACGAAATCGCGCGTCTCGAACTTGGACTCAAGCACTACAAAGTTTGGAAGACGAAAGACGGTTACTACGTCGGCTCGAATTTCCCGTGCGATCCACAGGTCATAAAAGACGAAACGACGTATAAGATCGACAATAAGAAGAGCTCGATGAACGCCCGCCGCGCCCGTTGGGAAGAGCTCATGGAGAGAGACAAGGGGAAGATCGACGCGGAAGAAGGGAAAGCGTTCGAGGCCGATCATTTCGATGCCACGGAAGGAAAAGATTTTTCGGGTGGTTGCGCGTTGTGCGGTCATGTCGATGAAGACCCGCGCGGCGTGCGGCAATGGGGTTGGAAGCCATTCTTCCCCGGCGGAGCTGTGCAGGGAAAGGTGACGACATCCGTCCTGGCGTCGAAGCTTCAGTTCTGGGCTCACATGGGACATCCCTGCGGAGACGATTTCATCGCATCGAAGTTTTTCAAGGAACATCCGCAGTACAGTTGGGAATCGAAATATCTCCACGACATGAAGTCGTATCCGTGGGCTCTATTCACCGCAAAAGACCAGGAGGGAAAACTCTGAATCCGAGATTCTCAATTTTGAATTCTGATCGCGGACGTGCATACCGATGATTGTCACGGGTGATTTTCAATCCTTGGCTCAAAATTTTCGCCTCGTTGTCTTCCTCCTCCTTGTCGCATTTTCTCTTTCCGGCTGCACGCACGGACTTGAGCCGCTCTCCAACCAGGGTGTTCAACCCGGGTTCGGGGGGACTGTAAGGTTCATATCAGCTTGGCCGCCCGCAGACAGCGTGGTGGATGTCCGCATAGTTGCATTCTATAATTATCCGCCTCACAATATTTTCGGAGAGGTCACGAGCGGTCAGGCGAAAGTCTATCCACCCATCGGACCCGGATCGGGATTTAAACTGTTCGTCGATTCGGTCTCGTATAGTTTTACTCTCGATTCAGCTTCGACGTTCCAGTATGTGGTTGTCGCTTTACAATACGGCTCGAACGTTACCGCCGACTGGAAAGTGGTCGGCGCTTACGGCTACGCGCACGGAGTCGGCACGCCGAGATCGGTTGTTGTCGGTCAAAATACATTTGTAAATGGAATCAATATCGATGTCGATTTTCAAAATGTCCCTCCTACGCCCGGCGGCTTTGTCGCTGCTCTTGATCGCGAGCGAATGCGTCTCTCAGACGCGGCTCACGGGCGTGGTAAGATCCGCTGAGGATTCCGGTCCGATCGCGGGAGCTACAGTCATCTTAGCTCCGCTGCAAAATCCCGGTCGATCGGGCCAGGCGCCGGATTCTGTCATGAAGAAATATGGAACGCTCACTTCAAGCGGAGGAAAGTTTGAGCTCAGCGGCATGCCACCGTCTGAATATTCCCTCAATGTCTCGATGATCGGATTCCACAAGTATTCGACTGTCTTGTTGTTTATTGAAAACGAAAAAAAATCCATCTCCATAGCAATGCAACCGGCTGCTATTGAAGCGGATCAGGTCGTCGTTACCGCTAGCAAACGCGAACAGCTTCTGACTGAGGTGCCGGTGAGTTTGAGTCTCGTAAGCTCGTCTTCTATGGAAAGACGAAACACAATTTCTCTCGATGACGCGCTTCGTTACGTCCCCGGAGTGAATTTCGTGCAGGACCAGGCGAACATTCGCGGCTCGAGCGGATATGCCAGAGGGATTGGAAGCCGTGTCCTGCTGCTCGTTGACGGAGTACCGCTCCTCGCGGGTGACACCGGCGAAGCGGTATGGGAAGCGGTACCGATTTCGGATATCGATCACGTGGAAGTGATGAAGGGCGCGGGTTCGGCGCTTTACGGCTCGAACGCACTCGGCGGCGTAATCAATGTCGTAACCAAAGATGCCGGCACCGGTTACTCGACCCAGGTGAAAGCTTACGGCGGCGCCTATGAGCAGCCGCTTTACGGCGAATGGAGATGGTCGTCGAGCCCGAGATTTTTTGAAGGCGGATCGGTCACTCACTCCCAGCCGATGGGAGTAGGCGATTTCGGGATTACGACTTCTCTCAGCTACAAGGGGGACGATGGCTACATACAGAACGACGATTTCAGGAGGTTGGACCTTTTCGTCAAGACAGCGGGGACACTCGGCGCGAACGAGAACCTGAAACTGTTTGTGAATCTGTTCAACCAGTACTCCGGAAATTTTCTATACTGGCGCGACATCAATCACGCTCTGCAGCCTGACAGCAGCACTCTCGGCGAGTGGGTGAACACTACTCGCATCAACCTGGCTGCAATCTACACGCGCACGATGAGCAATGACTTCCTCTACATCGTAAGGGCGAGCTACTATTTCAATCACTGGTACGACAATTTCGGGCAGACTCCCACGGGAATAGGCGACACATCCTCTTCAAATCTCGCGTACGTGGAGCTGCAGGGAATTCTTAATGCAAGCGAGAACACGGTATTGACGTTCGGCGTCAACGGCGAGGCGGATCTCATCAATTCGAACATATTCTCGACGAAGCAGAGCGGGACGACGGCACTTTATGTACAGGGTGAGAGGAAGTTCGGCGGGCTGCATGCCACACTTGGAGCTCGCTACGACCTTGAAAAGATAGAGGGGAAAGCAGCGTTCAACCAGTTCAATCCCAAACTTGGACTGGTTTATGATTTGGGAAATGATGCTTCGTTGCGCGCGTCAGTCGGAACGGGTTTTCGCGCTCCCAGCCTTGGGGAGACTTATGCGTATACTCAGACGGGTGGAGTCTCAATCGTGCCGAATCCGGATCTATTGCCCGAAAGGAGTGTGTCGGAAGAGATCGGAGGGAGATTGCCGGTTGGATATGTCATGCTTGTTGACGCCGCGATATTCCAGAGCGATTACTGGAACATGATCGAACCGGAGTTCAATTCGGAAGGGAAAATAAGTTTTCAAAACGTAACCCGCGCGCGTGTGCAGGGATATGAATTGGATCTTACGAGCAATGCCGGGACGGATTTTCTGACGCTGAAGGGAAGCTACACTTACATTTATCCTGTCGATCTCACACTCGACGAGATATTGAAGTATCGTTCGAGGGAGCTATTCTACGCTTCAGCGAGTTTCGAGGAATCGATCTACCGTGCGTCTGTCGATTTCAGGTTCATAAGCAAGTTCGAGAATTACGATCAGGACCTCGTGCAATTAGGGATAGTGAGGAATGGCGACCAGCGGGTTCCGGCGTATGTGACTGACATTAGAGCCGGAGTCGATCTTACTTCGGTTGGGTATCCATTCTCCGCGACTTTAATTGTAAACAATGTGTTCGATGATTACTACGTGGAGATGATCGGGAATATAGCGTCGATAAGGAATTACTCGCTGGTTCTCACGATGAATTTCTGACTGGGTCAAGCGGGAAATCCCCCTTGATCCCCCTTTGGGAAAGGGGGAGGCAATGCCGATAGAAGTGGAGCCGGTTCACGGGGCTGTTTGATCGCGGTCATAATGAATTCGTGAATTCGAGCGCGATGACAAAGACACTTAGTAAATCCTCCTTCGGGAAAGGGTGCAGCGCCAAAGAGAGGAGTGAACTTGCCGCCCTTGGTGTCTTGAGAGGGGATCTCCATTTGTCTTATCTTACTGAAAGGGGACACAGCGTAAAGGAGATGAGAAAGTTTGCGGACACAAAATTGAACGAGGAGGGGGCACCGGGTGTGCGAAATCAAGTCGAGAGAAATCTGAAAAGAGTTGCGATCGTATCGTCGCTGATTCTTCTTCTGATTGCCGGTATTGAATGTCGCAAGAGCCCCGTCACTCCTCCGCTGCCGACAAGTTGCGAGTATCCTCCGGGAAATCGCAACTTCACATGGAGAACTGATACAGTTGCATGGTGGCCATCGGAGGTCGGCGGTGTCTGGGCATTCTCGGATACAGATGCTTGGGTAATGGGGAACATGCATGGCCCAACTGTACCTGGTCAGACGAGCTATCTCGCTTTACACTGGAACGGAAAAGAATGGGGGACACCTGAAACGTACAGCACCATACTACATCTATCTAATGATGCAACGGGAGATGACCATTTCTTGGTTTCAGTGGGGTATTGGGCGGTGGGAGACGAAAAGGTCGGACTAGCAGAGTTTGACAACCACACAAAGAAATGGGCCGGTTACCAGTTTCAGACACCGGGGCGTCTTTACTCAGTTTGGACGGATGGCAAGGGATATTTCATTGCTGTCGGCGATAATGGAACGGTTTACACCAAAGATGGATACACGGCGAGTTGGATTTACACAAAAGCGCCGACAGATTTCGGTCTCACTCACGTTACAGGTGTCTCCAAGACTGAAATCTACGCCGCTGGATTTCTATCCCTGACGACAGGACAAGAATACGAGCAGTACTGGAAGTATGACGGAACCCAGTGGCACGAGCTCTTCGATAATCAGGACACAACAGGGAACATAGCTAAACTTCCCGGAGATTACAGTGTAATGACAGATGTGGCCGCATATCGCTGTCCTGTCTCCGACTCCCTCCAGTTGTATTTTGTCGGCTGGAATTCTTATTTGCTAGAATCGAAGGGGCAATCACTCAGTTATTCCGTTATAGACTTATCTACACTTGGGTTGCCTCTACATAACCTGCGTGAGTCGGTCGTGATTATAAACTTGTTCTCCCCGAATGATGTTTGGTACTTAACCAGCGAATTCGATTTCTATCAATGGAACGGAGAGGACTTTCAGCAGATGGCAATAACTGGTATACCGGCAGCAAGAACGTACACAGGTTTCGTTCGAAAGATGATAAAGACTAAATCAGGCAAAATATTTTTCCCGTGCGAAGTAAGTCCACAGGTTTATGTGGTGGCACAGGGGACACCGAACTAGAAGTATGGAATCACTACAGGGCATACGAGGTGCTGGTGTCTCTGGCGTCATAAAAGGCAAATCCCCTTTGATCCCCCTTTAGGAAAGGGGGAGGCGCTGCCAAAGAGAAGAGAAGGGCCCGGACTCAAGGACTAGTTCAGGAAAAGGAAATCGAATTAGGATCGACTTTCG
Organism: Candidatus Kryptoniota bacterium; assembly: GCA_036567965.1. NCBI lineage: Bacteria > Pseudomonadati > Candidatus Kryptoniota > Candidatus Kryptoniota bacterium. Next base: position 7,734 of record DATCTN010000014.1, on the reverse strand, counting down.
GGAAGACTCTCGTGAATTTTCTGGAGCACGCCGTCAATATTGTCAAACACGTCGGAGGAGCGGAAGCGAATAACTCGCAGACCCACCTTCTTCATGTATTCGTCTCGGTTCGTGTCCGCTGCTCTTCCTTCGTCTGTGTAATGCTGACTTCCATCGAGCTCAATTACGATTCCTGCCGCCGGACAGTAAAAGTCTACGATGTAACTCGCGATGGCCTTCTGCCTGTAGAATTGGTATCCCTTGACTTGTTTCCGCCTGATTCTTGACCACAGGATCCGTTCTGAGTCGGTCATGTTCTTCCGTAAAGTACGCGCGGTGTTCTTGAGCTTGGGGTTATAGTAAATCAATCGGAATGTCAACCTCCGATTAGCAGTGAGTCTAATCTTGGGTATCGGCTATTTTGATGCTACTGAGATGTACCATCTTTGAATACTTTTCTTAGCCCGACGGTACCATTTATGTCAATCCAGAACGATCTGGTCGGGAATCCAAACAATTAATGAATGTGGATTCCCGCTAGAAGCACGCGGGAATGACAGTGGGTGTGATCGTTGAGTGATGTCTCTGAAAATAACGCTTTACCCAATCTCGATATCCCTCTTTCAGTAGTTCCCGCGGGATTTCGATTGGAACCTCTAGTCGGTGATCACAAGACAAATCAATCACCTCGAAACGTCCAACTTCCTGCCTTCCTTAGGCATTGTCCCCCCTTTCCCAAAGGGGGTTAGGGGGATTTAAGAATCACTCAACACCACTTCCACACGCGTTAATCACGGAACCAGTTCTTCCGGAGCCCGCGCGACTCTCCTCTTATCCTCCGCCGGCTTTGTTGTACTTCTGCTGAAGCTCCTTCAGCTGCTTCTCCATTTTGTCGAGCGCATCCGCACGCTCCTGGATCTGCGCGTCTATCTGCTTCAACAACTCCTGCTTCTTCGTGTATTCGTCCTGCGCTTCACCCGCAAAGTAACTGCTGAATAACCAGTTGTGCCTCAGCGCTTCCATGTTCTCAGCGAACTTCTGTAAACCCTTTTGCGCTTCCTGCACCGCTGAAAGTGTCGTGGTAACGATCCTCAATGTCGTGTCGTATACAGCCTGGTTGTGAAGCAGCTCCGAGACCAGACCTGTCCCCGTGTCAAGCTGTGCCACCATAGTCTTGATGCTCACCGAAGTCGTGTCGAAGTTCTGTACCACCGAGTTGACTCCGGAAAGTACCGAATCTGTCTTGTCGGCGACGCGGTTGAACGACACGCTCAGTCCCGAAATGACATTTGCCATGTCCGTGAACTTGTCCGACACTTTTCGCAAACTCGAGTCCGCCTCGTATGTTGCCTGTTTCAAAGCGATGTAAACGCTCTCGTCGGTGACGAGCTTGCCGAGCGTGCCCTTTCCTTCCCGAACGTCTTTGAGGATTCCCGCGAACTCGTCCACCATGTTCTTCACGCTCGCGATCGTCGCGCGCGTCTCGACGATCACCTGGGAAAGCTGCGGCTCCTCCATCGAGTTGAGCGTGTCGAATCCCTGGATTGTCCTCGCATTCTCAGTACCCGGAGTCAGAAGCACAAACTTGTTCCCCACGAGCCCTTCAGTTTCCAGCATCGCCCTCGAATCCTGCCTGATGAATTTTCTCGAATCGGCGAATATCCGCAGGTCGACGAGCGCCACGTTATTCCATATCTTTATGCCCGCAACGGAACCCACATCGATACCCAGGAGCCTGACAGCCGCGCCTTTCTTCAGTCCTTCCACCGAATTGAACCGGACATAAACTTCAGTCGACTTCGTGAATATTCCCTGTCTCCCGCCGATGACGAATATCGCCGCGACGACGAGAAGCACGCCGACCGCGACGAAAAGTCCGAGTAAAGCCGCATAAGACTTTTTCATACCCTATCCCTCTTTCCGAAGAGCGTCCCTCCCGAGCGGATCCATTGGGAAGAATCCTTTAATCTCTTCATCTTCTATTTTTACAAGTTCCTTTAAGGTACCGGTATATTTGATGACACCGTCCTTCAGCACTCCGGCGTAATCGCTCACGATTCCCGCGCAGAGTATATCGTGCGTGACGACTATCGAAGTTATCCCGAACTGAGCATGCATACTTCTCATGAGTGCGCTGATCTCGGCAGATGTAATCGGGTCGAGACCGGTTGTCGGCTCGTCGTAGAGGAGAATCTGCGGCTCGACAACAAGCGCGCGAGCAAGTGCGGCACGCTTCCTCATTCCGCCCGAAAGCTCGGACGGCATTTTTGACACAGATGTCTTCAGGCCGACGAGTCCGAGATAATGTTCCGCCTTCTCGATTGCATTTTCATGTTTCACTTTGTGGTGGCGTGTCAGGTTGAATACGAGATTGTCGCGAATACTCATCGAGTCATAAAGCGCTCCGCTTTGAAAAAGGAATCCCGTCATGTGACGGATCTTCCAAAGATCACCTTTATTGTCCACGTCGACACGGATCGAATCGACGACAACATCTCCGGCGTCGGGAACCAGAAGCCCGACGATACATTTGAGCGTCACGCTTTTTCCCATACCGCTCTTACCGAGGATTGAGAATGTCTTTCCCTTTTCCACGGATAGGTTGACGCCGGATAAAATTTCCGTATCGCCGAACGACTTATGCAGATTAATTATCTCGATCATTTTCTATTCGAAAATCAGGATACCGGTTTTGACGAGTATGAAATCTAAGATCAGGATAAGGAACGAAGAGAATACGACGGCGGACGTGGCTGCTTTGCCGACGCTCGCCGTGCCGCCTGACGCTTTGAACCCGAAATAGCATCCGACCATCGAGATCGTAAAACCGAAGAAGAAAGTCTTCGCAATTCCTGGAACGACGTCGGCGATGGAGAGTGAAGTGACGGTCGAAGTCATGAAAAGCTGCCAGCCCATCTCGCCGGAGATATAGACCACGCCGAACGTGCCAATGATTGCGAGAGCGTCGGCGTAGGCCGTGAGAAGAGGGAGCGCGAGCACGCCTGCGAGCACCCGCGGGACTACAAGGAAGTGGTACGGCTCGACGGAAGAGACTTCCAGCGCGTCGATCTGTTCGGTGACTTTCATCGAACCGATTTCTGCCCCGATACCGCTCGCAACTCTTCCGGCGACAACGAGTGCGGTAAGTACGGGGCCTAGCTCACGGACCACGGAGATCGCGACCATTGCCGGGAGGAACGACTCTGCGCCGAAACGAGCGAGGGTAGGTTTGGTCTGGAGCGCGAGTATGAGCCCCATAAGCAAACCGATTGCACTGACGAGCGGAAGCGACCTCGATCCGAAGTTCTCGAGGTGTTCCGCGAATTCGCCGATCTCGTAGGGAGGAATAAAAATTTCCTTAAAGAATCGGAGAGCGAAGGCTGAAATCTCGTAAACGTGAGTGAAGAATTTCTTCATAAACTCCACGATGATAGATATGCCAAACCTGAATGCCGTCAGAAATCGAAGGCCCACTTTCGCGGGGCCGTTCAAAAACCAAGTTAGTAATTCAGGGACGGAATAGCCAGAGGGGAGGAGAGGGGAAAGAGGAGACAGGAGAAACGACACAGGAGAAAGGAGGTTGGAAGTTGGGGAGAGGTCAGGTATTGAACGGATCTCCGCACTTCATTGTCGCGTTGCGGCGGACCGAGGGAAATAAGCAACGGCAGATTACGTGGTTCACTCGCTCTGTGGCGGAACCCATGAGCAGAAAGCGAAACTGTCAGATGCAGAGTGGGCGGATTGGTTCTCAAAAAGTGGGAAGTAAACCGCCCACCTGTTCGTCGCGGTATTGCGAAAATAGTTTCTACTGACCGGTTTGATTGTGGCATGGTCATTGCACGGATAATATTTGCGATGGATCGTGGCACATCTAAGATGGAACAGCGACAGACAATCCGGCTCCCCGATTTACCTGTCTTCGCCCCGGAGGGGTCCCTTCGGGACGAGTCCGTCCGTGTTCTATATGGACGGACGTGGCGATCCCACACATCAAACCTCGACCTTCTCGTACAGACAGTCGCTGATCACGGCATCAGGGCTGAAAGATTCGACACACTTAAATTTTTTCTTGACATAAGATTCAATCATCGGTAAAATGAAGCAGGTAGTTGGAGCAGGACCTTCCGTTTGGAGTAACCCCAGTACGATTTGATGATTGGTACATGAGACAGTAACCCTTAAATCGCTGGCCGGAGGGGGCATGAGGAGAATATGTGCGGGCATTGTGGTAATTGTCGTGACGGGAGTGAGTGCGGCCTTATACGGACAGGTGCACATCAGGGACACTGTTTCGATAATGCCGCGGCGGGCTGCGGCCAGTCAGGACGGTCTCCATTTTTCTATGTTCATCCTTGAAAAATCTGCCCTCACTGTAACCAATTTGACCGGGAGTGACGGCGATATATACAAAGCCGATTTTGTGCTCGTGAAGCCGTGGAGCGAGGTTCTGATTCAAGATGCGTTGAACAATTTTGGAAGGAGCTGGGTCTCTCCCGTAATTGATCCAGGGACGACTCTCGAGTTCGCACTCCCTTATAGTCCTGCTGCCGGTCACACCGGAGGTGCTTGCGACGGCTATTTCGATCCGGGATGTCCATTCGCCCTGGGTCTCCAAAATGATTCTGTGGGCACACTTGTCATTACGATGACGTGTTGGATGCCACACCTTTGGATCAAGTTCAGTTTACACAGGTTGGAGAGATTTGATCACTTCGAGGTAATATTGGAGCGTGATACGATATCGCACGGCGACACGTCGAAAGTCTTCGTGAAGGCAGAAGATGCATGTGGGAATGAAATCGGTTTTCCGCAAGATGCCCCGATGACGATCAGGGGTGCGACTTTATTCGGGACCTTCATAAGGCCTGATGGGAGTCTCGGTGAAATGGAGAACGTCCCATATTACGTTGTCAGGGACAGTGGTATTAGGTACATCGCAAACGGTGCTCCGCCGGAGCAGACGGAGAGGATTGGGATCTTAATTAGCGGAGAAGCTCCGCAATGCTTCTACAGCCAGTCCATGGGTGAGATATGGATAAGGGGCCAGGAGCATACGATACTTCTTGGAGAAACTAAATACTACTATGCCGATGATGATGAAGGGCATCCTGATAAGCTCACCATCAAAGAGTCGACGACACCCGAGAATGGGGACCCGAATGTGGTTTTTGACGACCCGCAGATAATCGAAGGCGACAAGCTCGGAGTCTATTGGGAATACAAAGACGCCGATGGAAATGACTTGAAGGAGACAGAACCGGGCTCGATTCGGCTTGTCGGAAGATATTGGGAAGATGGAAAGACTTACAAGGTAAAGTTGAGTGCGAGCGCAGGTGGAAGATCGGGAAGCATAGATATTGAGGTGAAGAAGCCGGGGAGATTGGGACCTTCACCTATTCAGGCGAATAGAGACGTGTTTGGTAACGACCAAAACATCGATGAACTGGTTCTAGAATCCGCAGGTCGTTATGGAATTCCACCGCAGTTCTTGAAAGCACAAATTGACCAGGAAAGTTCTTTCTACCCGGCATACCGATATGAACCGTTCGTGGATGCGAACGGGCAAAAGGAGTTTTCTCAACGTATCTATGATGGATTCAGGGTGAAATCACTCGCCGATATTGGGAGAGTTCCTATTCCTTCCGACCACGTCAATGTACATCCATTGGGCTACTTAGGATATCAGGGTACAGTCTGGGAGTACTTGTATGCTCACTCGCAAAGCATCAACCCTAGCGTGTCGTCACAGGACAATCTTTATCCTATCGCGAACAGTCATGGAACCGTCCTCTGGTACTCTCACCCGGCGGAAGAATGGCAGAACATATTCTACGGAGCAATTGTTTTGGGAGCTTCATCTGAGCAAGCCTTTGCAGGAGCCAACGGCTGGTTGAAGGAAACTTATGCGAACGGAAATATGAATAAAGTTGCGCAAACGAGGTTAGCATCCTCGTACGGACTGTTCCAGGTTTTGTATTCAACAGCCACTCGCGATCAGGGCTATCCGCGTAACGATAATTATTCCCCCGAGAGGTTAAATGAATCACAAATTGCGCCAACTTATTCCGTATCGTATTTGCTTTCGCAGCTTGAATCTGTGCTTGAAGACAACGCAGACAGTGAAAACGACTGGTCGGCGGGTTTTGATGAAACATTTAGATGGGCATTTAGTTATTATCGTGGTGACGAAGCCAAAAGTGCCTACGGAATTAGTATCGTGGATGTGAAATCTCAAAAGTACTTACCTTCGGCAAATACATTAAATCCGTAATGTGGTGGAGGTCTTTATGATAAGAAAAATATTCTTAATGGTAGTGAGTGTTTTATTAGCGCTAGCAACACAAACTCATGCTCAAATCACTGAACAGCAACGAGTAGATCAAGCAACGGGACAGATAACAAGTTTACTTAACTCCGGGCGCCCAGACTCAAGTAAAGTGGTTGTAGGCGATGTAGTCGACGTCGATAGCATGACAGCGGATACCGGCACTTATTTTGGCCAACTTCAAGACCCGTATAGCACTTTAAAAGGTTCGTTCATATTCATTGCAGAAGTTCCTCAGGCTATTGGCTATCGAGACGAAGTCGGCGTCTTTAAAGACGGTCAGATCCTCTGGAAATCGGGACCAATTATTGAAGGAGCATTGGGAAGAATTTTTGCTACAATGGACCTGACCAGTAACGGTACAGTGGACATAATAGCAACTTGGTTGGCAGGACTCAGCGGCGACAGAGAACACATGTGGATATTCAGTTGGGACGGGAACAAAGGAGTCCCGGTTAATCCTTATCATAGACAAGGTTCCCGAATAGTTGGGAACAGAGGCAGTTTCTTAATTAAGGACATCAATGGCGATGGAAAGTACGTTATCATTTGTCAGCTGGACACGGCAGCAGTCGAATATTCGTGGAACGGGACAACTTTCGAGACTATTACAAACCCTCCAGTCTTAGCTAATAACACCTTTAGTCGTGCAAACAACTTCAGCTTGGCTGTATCAGCGAGAGCGGTGGCGGCTTCCGACGGATTTGAATACGATTATGTGGCTAGCAATATGCCATCAAGTGCACAAAGCGTCAACGACATCATGATCGCTGCTTGTTTGGATAGCCTTCGAGAATACGCACCAAAAGGGTGGGCATGTCTTGCAATCAAGAATTCCGCTCTGGCTCGATTTGTAGTTCAAATTGGTTTGGCAAACATTCTGGCCCCAGGCAAAAGCTTGAGAGGATTTGGGATGGTGAGTAGGTGCCTTCCAGCAATATCTCGTTTCTATGCACAAGCTCCTCACAGAGTTCCTACATACGAACCTGATCAGTTATTGGCACACCTGTCTGATTTTGCTGATGACATCTCGAATAATTCGGTTAAGGGTTTTACAATTGGCCCAACTGCACCGCCACTCCACTTCTCTGCATCGGCATGGATCGACACTCTCACATCATACAAACAACAATCCCTCAAACTTGGTTGGCTCATTGACGACAAATCCCACAAGCACGACTGCGATGACATCATGAGGGACAAAGAGTGGTACAAGAAGAGTGATTTCTGGAAACACGGCGAGTGGGACAATGACGAAACATGGGACTTCGATCACGACTGGGATATAGGTCTGGAGTTCACCCCGAAAAGTGGACAAGGAGTTAAGCCACAGTTGATAGTTCATTTTCAAAAGCCACAGGTGATTTGTAACCGAGTGCGGAGTGGCGACGAACCCGGTTGTAGAATATCTCGAGATACTCAAAAAGTCT
>DATCTN010000013.1 GCA_036567965.1 Candidatus Kryptoniota bacterium | reverse complement strand
TATCGAAGAAGGCTGCTGCTTTGCAGTGATATGCACACCGACAGGACGATGTTGAGAGCAGTCGTCCAGCACTTCCCGGATTACTTCTTTGTCCGTCAGTCCTACGACGTAATCGAAATATTTCTGCGCGTCCTGCGGATAACAGCGCGCATGCGGACCCCCGAGCACGGTGATCGCACCGCGAGACCTGAACAAGTTGCTCAGTGCGTAAGCTGTCTGTCCAGCTTCGCTGAATGCGCCGATGAACACGACGTCGACATCCTGCGGAAGTTCATCTACCAGGTTCTCAAAACCCGTATAGCAAACCAGTGTCACATCGTGCCCGAGTTCCTCACACCACACACCCAGCACCTGGGGCATGATGCTCGCAAAGTTTGCGTACATCACACGCGCCCACAGCGCACGCGTCGGCCCCTTGGTAACCAGGTCGATTATTCCTATATGTAGTTTGCGTTTGATAAAGGCTCCTGTTTTTGCATTCTCTTTGATATCCGTACCGTTGCCGGTGTCGCTTTTCGTCGACAATCAAGATACAATAACCGTTTTTTCAATGAAATCGTTCAAAGGGATTAACTCTTTGGAGGTGTAGGCGTAGTCGCCGATCGGTGCCACAATCCCGATGATACTCCGAGCTTATCTTTCGGTCCAATCGGCCTTATTTCTCGGTTTGACAGGCGTATACTTGCGCTTCACATTTTCACCCTCTTGTAAAAAACCTTCTTCGCTATTTCGGCGGTGAAAATGTATAGCAATACAATAACACCGATAAACAGAAGAAATGGAATTGGCAGCGGGCTGAACCCGAAAATCTCCGCAAATGGAGTGAATGGTACAATCACCGTTACGACAGCAATTACCAGAGTCGCCGTTAACAGATAATTCCCCGGTCGACTCTTGAAGAACGGTTTCCTACTTCGAATGATAAGGACGATCAATGATGCTGAGACAACTGACTCCACGAACCACCCGGTTCTGAACTGGACCTGAGTGGCATGAAGGTACAGCAGAAGCACGGCAAAAGTTAGATAATCAAAAACCGAACTCACGATCCCGAACGTAATCATAAACTTGCGGATTGCCTTAATGTCCCATCGTCTCGGGTAGTCGATCATTTCTTTATCCACACTATCGGTGGCGATAGTCATCTCCGGGAAATCCGTCAAGAGATTCGTGAGGAGAATCTGCTTCGGGAGTAACGGAAGAAATGGCAGGATGAGAGATACGCCGGCCATACTGAACATGTTTCCAAAGTTGGCGCTGGTTGCCATGAACACATACTTGAGTGTGTTGGCAAAAGTCGCCCTCCCTTCGCGCACACCCTGCACCAGAACGCCCAGGTCCTTTTCGAGTAAGACGATGTCCGCCGCATCCTTGGCAACATCTACAGCGCTCTCGACGGAAATCCCGACATCGGCAACATGAAGCGCCGAGGCGTCATTCATGCCGTCGCCCATGTACCCGACGACATTTCCGGCTTTTCTCAGAGCGAGGATGATACGCTCTTTCTGATTCGGTTCTATCTCAGCGAAAAGATCAACGCCCGCCACGCGGTTGATAAGTGCGGCATCGCTCAATTTACTAATGTCCGGCCCCGTGAGGATCGCCCTGTCAGACAACCCCATCTGTTGACCGACATTAGCAGCGACGAGATGATTGTCGCCCGTGATGATCTTGAGCGCAACTCCAAGATTCTTCAGGCTGGTAATCGTCTCGACGATACCGGGCTTGGGCAGATCGGAAAGGACAAGGAATCCCGAGAACGTCATGCCCGTCTCGTCATCTTTGCTGATGCGTGACTCTGACCCCATGTTTTTGTAAGCAATGCCCAGCGTTCGAAACCCCTTACTACTGAATTCCTCAAAGTGTTTCTGAATACGCTCTCTCGCAGCAGCGATATCGGCCGTGGCGCCCTCTCCGCCGTCGACCGATGAGCAGACAGCGAGCACATTCAAGAGCGCGCCCTTTGTCACCATCTCATGCGTACCATCATGTGAAACTAACACACTCAATCGTTTGCGAAGAAAATCATATGGGATTTCGTCCTCTTTCCGGTAGCCGGACAAATCAAACTGCCGATAAGTGCGGATGGCCTCGTCGATCGGATTTGTGAAGCCAGTCTCGTAGATGGCATTTAGATACGCCTGATGAAGAACTCTCTCGCTGGTATTGCCTTCCGAATCAAGGGCTGATTGAACGTGCACGACTCCTTCGGTAAGCGTTCCGGTTTTATCGGAACAGAGAACGCTCATGCTGCCGAAGTTTTCAATTGAAGCGAGCCTCTTAACAATGACCTTCTTTTCAGCCATCCGTTTGGCGCCATGGGATAGATTGATGCTGATAATCGCCGGAAGCAGCTGTGGCGTCAGTCCGACTGCGAGCGCGAGCGAGAAGAGAAACGAGTCCAGGACCGGACGCGCCAGATAGACATTGAAGGCAAAGATAGCAACCACGAGCACCAGAGTGACTTCCATCAGGAAATAGCCGAATCTCCGGATGCCATGTTCAAAATCCGTTTCCTGGGGTCGGAGTTTTAAACGCTCGGACACTTTTCCGAACTCGGTGTTCTTCCCGGTGTGGACAACCAGCGCCCTTGCGCTGCCGCTCACTACGTGCGTGCCCATCCATAGCGCGTTTGTCCGCTGACCCAAAGGTGTCTCCGCCGGTAACTGTCCCGCTATTTTTTCAGCGGGAAAAGTCTCGCCCGTCAGCATAGCTTCGTCGACGAACAAATCTTGGGATTCTTGAACCAGCCCGTCACCGGGAACGACATCCCCGGCGTTCAGGATGACGATGTCACCAGGCACAATTTCTTCGACTGGGATTTCCTGTGATCTTCCATCACGCATTACCGCCGATTTGATCTCAACGATGGAAAGGAGTTTTTCTACGGCGTTCGATGCGCTCCGCTCCTGCCAGAACCCCAGCAAGCCGCTGACTAGGACGATTGAAAGAATGATAAAAGCGTCGACCGGATCACTTAGAAAAAACGACAACCCCGTGGCGAAGAAAAGGATGAGGATGATCGGACTCTTGAACTGGTTGAGCAGGAGCGTCAAAACATCCGTTCGCTTTGGAGGCTTAAGGATATTAGAGCCATAAGTGGTGAGGCGCCTTCTGGCGTCATCGGCAGTCAACCCATCCTTTACTGCTTCCAGCTCTTTGAGCATATCGGTTAAGGAAATACTCCAGAAAGCCGGATGGAATTGAATCATTGCAATATTCCTCTTTGAAAAATTCAGATTAACTAAGTTACCTAAGCCATACCTGGTGGCGCGGCAAGCGCCGTGGCCGATCTGCGGCACCTGCCACATATTATAACCGAAACGGCATTCATTTTCCTCCGTAACCGGGAGAACAATTGAAACATCCTTGGGAGTACGCAATCCATTCTCGGATCTGGATTCAATGTACACCGATCGATTCTAGTTCTGCAGTACCATGAACTCAATTCCATTCTCTATCTTCTTATCCTTTTCTGTTCGATAAGCTCTGAAGGGCAGCACTAAGTAGCAAATAAGGGAACGCACACTTGCTTTGGCAGTCACTTTCGCCTCCCAGAGAGGATTAGCTACTCTATCATCCCTTCAGTCGATTGGTTATCGAGGTCACGATTGGTACACTATTCAAGATTCAGAAAGACCTATTCCGTTCTTGAATGGGAGGTGCCGAACTAAGACGTTTCGATTCATACAATTCATGGGATACGGATTGTGGGTCTCATTGCAGACAAGCCCCTTAAAACCGGGATCATATACAGCGTGTCAAGCGTATTTCGAATCGTCAGAAATTCCTCTGCCGGCATGGAGAGATATCTTTTGGACTAGCATGTAAAGATCTGGACCCGAGGCAAGGTTGCACGGGAGATTTCTTGTGACACGTCTACTTCAAGAGATCACAACGACGAATCTGTCTGCTATTAAAGAGACATTTGATGCAGCAAACTTTTCATACAAGCAGTTTGCCCTCGAGCAGGTATCGAAAGAAAAGCGCCAGGACGATGTTCGGAAGGACGCGCGTAAAAACGTCAAGGATTTGGCGAATTCCTTTAAGTGTGAATAGACTGAGTTGAGTCAATGCGTCTCAACGTTTGAGTCCCTGACTCCAAAATTATAGAGCGCTAAATCAGCACTCTCAAAGGCCAGGTTCGAAAATACATCCAAGTCTTTGGATGAGCAAAAAAATTAAGAAGAGATTTAGAAAATAGGAGGGTCGTTAAATGAGGATTAAACCATTGGCAGACAGAGTTGTCGTAAAACCATTGCCGGCTGACGAGAAAACCAAAGGTGGACTTTTTGTTCCCGATACTGCGAAGGAACGTCCGCAGGAAGGTGAGATAGTCGCAATCGGACCTGGAAGGGTTACCGACGAAGGCAAGAAGATTCAGATTGAAGTCAAAGTTGGAGACAAAATTTTGTACGGGAAGTACTCCGGAACCGAAGTCAATTACGAAGGCACGGAGTATCTCATCATGCGCGAAAGCGACATTTTTGCAATTATATGAAATAGAAGGAGTATAAAATAATGGCAGCAAAGATAATTCAATTTGGTCCCGATGCCCGTTCAGCACTGAAACGAGGTGTTGACAAGCTGGCAGATGCCGTGAAAGTGACTCTCGGACCACGCGGACGCAACGTCATCATCGACAAGAAGTACGGTGCCCCAACCGTAACCAAGGACGGCGTGACGGTAGCGAAAGAAATCGAACTTGAAGATGCGATCGAGAACATGGGCGCACAGATGGTTCGCGAAGTCGCATCCAAGACTTCCGACGTCGCAGGCGACGGGACCACCACGGCAACAGTCCTCGCTCAAGCGATTTATCGTGAAGGATTGAAAAACGTAACTGCAGGTGCAAACCCGATGGACCTGAAGCGCGGTATCGATCTCGCTGTCCAACAAATAGTCGCGGGCTTGAAACAAATGAGTCGCAAGGTGACGGACAAGAAAGAGATCGCTCAAGTCGGAACAATTTCCGCGAACAATGACAGCGAGATCGGCGAGCTTATCGCGAAAGCGATGGACAAAGTGGGAAAGGACGGCGTAATCACTGTTGAAGAGGCGAAGGGTACGGACACGACACTGGAAGTGGTCGAGGGAATGCAGTTCGACCGCGGCTATCTATCGCCCTACTTCGTGACGGACACAGAATCCATGGAAGCGAATATGGAGGATCCGTACATACTTATCCACGACAAGAAGATCTCCGCAATGAAGGACCTTCTGCCGGTACTCGAGAAGATTGCCCAAACCGGACGCTCGACCGTCATTATTGCGGAGGACCTCGAGGGTGAGGCACTTGCGACGCTGGTCGTGAACAAGATTCGCGGCACTTTGAAGTGTGTGGGCGTGAAGGCTCCCGGATTCGGCGATAGGCGGAAGGCGATGCTTGAGGACATCGCCGTCCTGACCGGTGGACAGGTTATCTCTGAAGAGAAGGGATTCAAGCTCGAAAATACAACACTTGCGCTCCTCGGTACGGCGAAAAAGGTAACCGTTGACAAGGACAACACAACGATCGTCGAAGGTGCGGGATTGAAAGATGATATCAAGCGCCGCATCAACGAAGTCAAAGCGCAGATCGATAAGACGACATCGGACTATGACAAAGAGAAACTGCAGGAGAGACTGGCAAAGTTATCCGGCGGCGTCGCCGTACTTAAGATGGGCGCTACCACCGAGGTCGAGATGAAAGAGAAAAAGGGCCGCGTAGAGGATGCACTTCATGCAACGCGTGCAGCAGTTGAAGAAGGTATTGTTCCCGGCGGCGGCGTTGCCTTCCTTAGAACGGTTTCCACGCTGGATTCGGTTAAAACTGAAAACGAAGACCAGAAGATTGGCGTTGAGATAATAAAGAAAGCTCTCGAAGAGCCTTTGAGATGGATCGTCAACAATGCTGGATTGGAAGGCTCCGTTGTCCTCCAGAAGGTAAGAGAGGGTAAAGACGATTTCGGATTCAACGCGCAGACTGAGAAGTACGAGAACCTTATCAAGGCCGGCGTGATCGACCCGACAAAGGTGACACGTACCGCACTTCAGAACGCTGCAAGCGTTGCAAGCTTACTCCTCACCACTGAAGCAGTGGTATGTGAGAAGCCCGAGAAAGAGAGATCAGCTGCGCCATCTCCTCAAATGGGCGACATGTACTGATCAAACCAAATTGGTCTAAACACAAAAAGTCCCGCGTGAGCGGGACTTTGCTATTTCTAACAGAAGAAGAATGAGGAAATTGCTATTGGAATCCGTTTGCTGAGCGACACTTGAATTAACCTATGAGTTCAGATGTTTCCCAAGACAAGTTGCTCCCCGATCGGAACGATGACTCGAACTTATTAATGGTCGAAATCCCACTTGCTATTCTACCAGTGGCCCGAGGAGAGGTATACTTGAGCGTACACCAGGTCAAACTGGATTTAGAACCTGCTAGAATCTCACCTCCTTGATTTTCGGATCCTGGCTTCTGAAACGACTGTCAAAAAAAGAAAGTGCCCCATGGTCAAAGACGGGACCTCCGGTGACCTGCCCCCGATTGATGTGCTAATACAATATCATTGAACCTGTGAGGCTTTGGAAAACTGACGTGGACAAGGACCTTATGGCACTGTAGACCGGAACTAAACGACGTTTTCTTTTGTCTATTTGATTATAATACTTCGGTAGCTATACTCGACAGAAAAAGCTAAGGGAGAACATGTATCTGAAGCACCATAAAGCCGTCGCGAAGACAATCCTAGTGCTTTATGTCCTCATTACAGCAACCTTCTCCCTCGATCACAAAGACTTTGTTCCTCTCGAAGGCCAGCTTGATTTTAATTCCCAACCCGGTTCGCACCATGTGGTTGATGCGAACGACTTCGAACTTACCTGCCCCGCGCATAACTTTGCACAATCGACGACCGGTACACCTGCTATAAGCCATGAATTCATATCCCGGACAGAAGTTTCTTTCTTTCCGACAGGTAGGATCAGCCGGCATTTCTCGGAACCTACCCGAAGCTATTCCACCCGCGCACCTCCACAAGCATAACTCCTTAATCTACCTTTAAAATTGGCGCGCCACTATCTATGTGGCGTGTGCTAACTGTTTTCATATAACACTAAGGAGTATGCAATGCTTAAACGCATTTTTCTATTCTTGATATATTGTTCCGCATTTAGTGCGGCCCCCGTCGTATTGGCACAGGTCGCAGCCCGCTCTTCGGCGAATATCGCGAGCGGCGGAACAGTTCCACAAGAGGGTGAGTCCTACACTGTTGTCGTTTCCGATTCGATCCTTAACGTTCCTATACAACTTGCTTTGGTTGCGCTCCGTCGTGACGGTACAATCATACAGGAAAAAGTCACGAGCCAATCTGGCGTCGCGGTATTCGTTGACATCGATGACGGGACTTATAATCTTTCAGTTCACTCTGTCGGATATAATGACGTGTCAAAATCTGTCGTCATCGACAAGAACCATCTTGTCGATTCTGTTGCCCTCACTACCCTGACTTTCAACGAGCAGGTAGTCGTAGGTCAGCATATTACGCCGGTCACCACGTTCGGTCTCACCACTGGGAATCAGGTATTTGAGTCTGAGACCTATCACGCCCCTCCGACGGCACACATGACCGAACTTATACAGGAGAATCTGATGGGAGTCGCGCGCGCTCCGACAGGCGAAGTGCATATTCGTGGCATGCACGGTGAGTTCACGTACTATATCGATGGAATACCCGTGCCGCTGGGCGTCTTCGGTGGACTTAACGACGTGGTCGATCCGAAAGTAATCGACCGTGCGACGTTTATTGATGGTGGCTGGACAGCCGAGTATGGCGGACAAACTGCAGCTATAATCGATCTTCAAAATCGAGTGCCGCCTGGCGGCTTTCATCTCGACGCATCGACTTACGCAGGGAGTTACTTTGCTCCCAATTCCAACGACACTCTTGGAAAGAAAGTCGGATCTTTCAAGGCGTTGAGTTCCAACGGACAAAATCTCTCGCTCAGCGACCACATTGGCAATCTGGGCTTGTTCCTGTCCGGGACGCGCCAGGAAAGCGACCGCCGCATCGATCCGCCTGTCGCGGATATCTTTCACGACCACGGTTTCGATTACTTCCTTTATGGCAAGCTCGATTATGCACTCAGCGATGTCGACTATCTCACCTCCAACCTTAATTACAGCAACACCTACACGCAGGTTCCATACGATTCCGTTGAAGGCATAATGAACGACCTGCAAAACACGAGCAACGGTTTCCAGACTCTCTCGTATTACCACGTCATTTCCTCCGAGACGGACAGGGAGAGCAATCTCTTTGTGGGAGGATACGCACGAGAAGGCGGACTTAGTTACACTCCCGGACCCGGCGACCCTGCCACATTTCAATTCGCTGGAGATACGACAAATAACTACATCCTCGCTGAAGATCGCTCGTTTACAACCGTGGGCACAAGAGTGAAATTTGATTCTCGCCTCTCCCATCATTTCATGTATGCAATCGGTTTGAACTTTAGCGCAACACACGGCAAGGAGGACTTCACATCCAAAGATAGTGCTGGGCATGTCGGACCGGCGGTCATGACAAATTTCAACGGCTCCGACTTCGGCATATTCGCCGAAAGTGAAATCCATCCATTAGAATGGACGAGGATTGAGCTCGGAGTAAGGTACGATCAGCATATAGCGCCAGATGCACCTCTCCAGAATCAAGTAAGCCCCCGCATCAAATGGAATATTCTCTTCGACGAATCGAATACCGCCTATCTTTATTACGGGCGTCTTTTTATCCCAACAAATGTAGAGGGCTTGCGGACAATCGCATCGAACGTAATCAACACCGGTCAGCCAACGCTTCCTGAACGGGATGACTTCTACGAGGTCGGGTATATTCACGATTTCGGATTCGGTTTAAGAAGCAAGCTGGACGGATTCTATAAGTACTCAACTCCGGGCATCGACGACGAGACCGTGGGGTCGAGCGCAATCAAGACTCCGGTCAACATAGCTGTCACTCATACTCCCGGCATTGAACTTGGATTTTCATACAACGATCCTTCGACTCCGTTCTCAGGGTACATCAATACCTCCATCATCCATGCGTATGGCTCCGGTGCAGTGACCGGCGGGTTCCTTCCCATAAGTGATGACGGAACAGCGACGGACCTGGATCACGACCAACGACTATCCGTCGTGGCTTCCATTAATTACCAGCCGATAAACTGGTACGTAAACCTCACAGGCATCTACGGTTCCGGACTTACAAATGGAAACCCTAATGGCATCGAATACAAGACGGGCCTCTTCGATTTTAACCCCGCTACTCACACCGCGCCTTCCTGGATATTCGACGTTTCTGGTGGATATACTCTATCACTTGGAGATGGGTCGACTCTTGTTCCGTCCCTTTACATCACGAATATCCTTGACCATATCCATCTGATCAAGGGAGCGTACTTCAGCGCCGCCAGCTACGAAGAGCCGAGAAATATCGTTTTCAAAATTGCATATCATTTATAATCGAACTGGAGACGAGGTGTTACAACCTCGTCTCCTTATTGAATAAAAAGAACTCATCGAATGTTAACCTGTAAACGACTTCGGTCAATCTGGGAACCGATGAATTGACGCGATTGTTTTGTTCTAATTACGCGTGTTGTACCATTCTCATCAATGACCAAAAGATGCGAAGCAGGACTATTTTTGTGATATTATCCTGTTTGTATATGATGGCTCAGAAACCTTGTTATTCACAAGAAATAAATTCCGCAGAAAAAGGCCATACAGTTGATATTAGGATAACTGTTTCTGATGCCGAAGAGAAAGTACCTATCGGGCTTGCGAGAGTGATCTTGCAGACTGATGGGAAAGTCATTGCTCAGGGTGAAACCAACATCGTGGGTCAACTCTGGTTCAGAGAGATCAAACCCGGCTCGTATAAAATAACGGCTTGGTTCGTCGGCTATGAAACTTATTCAGATTCTATTCCTGTCGACGAGAATCACACAGCCTATGCAATGAAGCTGGTACCTCAGAACAACAAGCTTAAAGGCGTTAATGTGTACGGTCAACGGGAACTCGGCGCTTCGACCATCGACATAAGAACAGGAGATCAATCCTTCGAATCGGAGACCTACCATGTTCCGCCAACTGCTCAGATGACGAACTTAATTCAGGAAAACGTAACGGGTGCTGCTCGCGCGCCGACAAGTGAAGTTCATATCCGGGGACAGCATGGAGAGTTCACATATTATATCGACGGCATTCCAGTTCCTCTCGGTGTATTTGGAGGATTGAATGAGGTCGTTGACCCGAAGGTAATCGACCACGCAACTTTTATAACGGGAGGTTTCCCCGCTGAGTATGGCGGTCAGATGTCCGCCATCATAGACCTCCATAACCGCGTCCCTACGGGATCTTTCCATCTCGATGCCTCCACTTATGCAGGGAGCTATCTTGTTCTCAACGGAGCAAAGCCTTTCTCTCCGGGAGCCGAGGTTGCATCTGGCCCATCAAGCTCCGCTCCGGGTGACACGCTCGGCGGTCAAGTCGGTCCATTTCGGGCGCTGAACTCTAACGGTCAAGATCTTTCAATAAGTGATCACCTCGGCAAACTCGGATTTTACTTCTCCGGGTCACGGCAGGAAACCGACCGACGAATCGACACGCCGGTGCCGAATTTGTTCCATGACCATGGATTCGATTATTTCCTCTATGGTAAGTTCGACTATATAATCAGCGATGTTGATTATATAACAGCAAACCTAAATTTCGGAAGAACATATACACAAGTTCCTTATGATCCCGATGTTCAAATAGCCTCAGACCTTCAGGAAACCACAAACTCCTTCCAGGCCCTTTCTTATTTCCGTGAGATAAACTCGCAGTCTGACCAGCAGGAGAATTTGTTCATCGGAGCGTATGCTCGGCAAGGCGGTTTGATTTATACTCCAGGAGATATCGATCCTCCCAATTTCCAGTTTACATCCAAATATACTGATGACACAGCAAAGTCGTATCGCCTTTTTGAAAACAGAGACTTCAACACTACCGGCGTTCGATCTGCTTACGAGAAAAGGCTATCTCATGGGTTTATGTATAAGGTCGGCATCAATTTCAGCAGCACAACAGGTAGAGAAAACTTTTCATCTCAAGATTCTCTTAATAATCCAGGACCTTCCGTTCACAGTCCTTTCACGGGATCTGATTTTGGTGCTTTCGCGGAATCTGATTGGCGTGTTCTTGATTGGACTTCGTTAGAAATGGGTGTGCGCTATGACCAGCATATTGCACCTGATGTTGCTCTGCAGCGTCAAGTGAATCCACGCTTACGATGGAATTTTCTGATCGACGAGAATAATTCGGCTTACATCTATTATGGTAAACTCTTCATGCCGACAAACATCGAAGGGCTGCGATCAATTGCTGAAAATGTCAGCAACGCCGTGATGCCAACATATCCGGAACGAAGTGATTTCTATGAAATGGTTTACACACATAGTTTTTCAATTGGCCTTAGGTTGAAAGCAGCAGGCTTCTACAAGCATTCGCATCCGTTCACAGACGATGCCACGATCGGCAACACCGCAATCAAAACTCCGTTCAACATTTCTTCCGTGAAAACAACTGGAATAGAGTTGTCTCTTTCCTACAACGATCCCGGCACACCACTATCAGGACATTTGAATTCGTCGATCATCCATGCCATTGGCTACGGACCGCTGACGGGCGGTTTCCTGCCTCCGAGCAGCGACGGAGCAGGGACCGATCTAGACCATGACCAAAGGCTTTCATTTGTCGCCGATATTAATTACCAGCCAGAGGACTGGTTCATTAATCTTGAGGCGACCTACGGCTCGGGACTTTCCAACGGCTTTCCGCAGTCTGTTGCCGTTTACAAAACAGGTCTATTCGATTTCAACCAGGCTGCGCATACTACTCCATATTGGATTCTGAATTTCGGCGCGGGCTATGTTTTCAATCTCCTTGGAGAAACCTTTTTCAAGCCTTCTCTTTATGTGACAAACATATTTAACCACATACATTTGATCAAAGGTGCATACACCACTGGCGCAAGCTGGGAAGAGCCGAGAAACATGGTATTCAAGATCGCATATCATTTGTAAATCGCCGAATCATTTAGTGAACTGATTTGAAGAATAAAGAAATCGTAATTGTGATTGAAGCAATCTCGTTTGTTCAATTTACTGGAATAACATGAGATTTCTTCGTCACGGAGTTTATGCCTAAGGAAGAGACTCCTCGCGATGACACCATTGCACTCATGTTAAGGAGAGGTAACGATGATTGAGGTTAGAAGATATATTAAGGTGTGGGGCGGTTTAGCACTCATGATTCTCGCTCTGCCGCTGAGCTGGTTCGGGGTATGGAAGCTTCTGCTCCCGGTCGATTTCATCGCTCTTGCCGCAACGTTGATAGGCGGGTATCCGATGTTTAAAGAAGCGTTCCTGTCTGCGGCAAAGAAGCGAATGACAATGGAACTATCGATGTCGATAGCGGTAGTCGCGACCTTGCTGGTTGGACAATTCTTTACAGCACTGGTCGTCACTTCTTTCGTTCTATTTGCCGAACTGCTGGAACACATGACCGTTGAAAGAGGCAGGAATGCCATTTCAAAACTTATTGAGCTGTTGCCGCAAAAGGTAACAGTGCGACGCAACATGGAAGAAAAGGAAATCAACACCGCCGCGCTTACACTCCAGGATATCGTCATAGTTAAACCCGGCTCTAGAATTCCGGTCGATGGTGTTGTGGCAAAAGGAACTTCTTCGGTTGACCAGTCTTCCCTCACGGGTGAATCTATGCCTATCGATAAAACTGCCGGAAGTGAAGTGCTCGCAGGTACGATAAATCAGGTCGGTGTCCTTGAGGTAAATCCAAGGCGGATCGGCAAAGACACGACATTCGGAAAGATAATCGATATTGTTGAGAAAGCAGAAAAATCCAAAGCGCCGATCCAGAAAGTCGCCGATAAGCTCGCCGCCCGTTTAGTTTATTTCGCCATTGGCGGCGCTGTAGTTACATTTCTCGTCACCCATAACATCATGTTCGCAATTTCAGCATTGGTAGTCGCAGGGGCTTGCGGTGTCGCCGCAGGAACACCCCTTGCAATTCTTGCGGGAATCGGTCGTTTCGCTAAGGAGGGCATAATCACAAAAGGCGGAATATACCTGGAAGAGCTTGCTAAGGTTGATACCATTGTCGTCGATAAGACAGGAACATTAACGCTCGGCACTCCGCAGGTCACACATATCCATGAATTCGATGACATCAGCAAAAACGAAATTCTCGGACTTGCCGCTTGTGCTGAACAACATTCCGAACATCCTATAGCAAATTCAATTCTTAGAGAAGCGAAGCAGAAAGGCGTAGAGATTCTCAAATATTCCGAAGTCGAGTACCTCCCCGGCGAGGGAGTCGTATGCCATGTTGATGACAAACTGGTGCTTATTGGTACATCTTCACTAATGGAAAAATTCCTGGTAAAGAACATCCGTAATATCGAGAAGCACATCGAGGAGACACATAAGGAAGGTGAGACAAGTGTCTTTGTAGCAGCAAACGGGAGACTTGTTGGTGACTTTGGCGTCGCCGATATATTGCGAAATGAAGCATCGCAGGCAGTAGATCTTTTAAAGAAACTTGATTGTCGAATCATCCTTCTATCCGGCGACTCAGCAGCCACGACGAAGGCCGTTGGAGAATTGCTCCATGTGGATGAGTCCATTGGAGAATTACTTCCGCATCAGAAGCTAGATAAGATCCGCACGCTCAAACAGAAGAGCCGGGGTGTCGCCATGATAGGAGACGGAATCAACGATGCGCCTGCTCTCGTTGAGGCAAATGTCGGCATCGCAATGGGAACTGGAACCGATGTGGCAATTGAGAGTGCTGATATGGCTTTAACGACAAACAATCTGCTGAAAATAGTAGACGCAATTAAGATTAGCAGACAATGTATGCGCGTAATCATGTTTAACTTTTGGGGAACAATCGGAGTTGACACTGCAGGTATTCTCCTCGCCTTCTTCGGATTCCTTACACCGCTCCTTGCAGCGTTGATTCACGTTGGTTCCGAGATGGCGTTCATACTCAACTCCGCCAGGCTTTTCAGGAAGTGAATAAATGCCGGCAATGTCATTTGGACATCTCTGTTATTACCTTTGCTTTGTGAGTGAGGAAGATCCCCGATTGTATTCTCTCGCAAAACTGCTTCGAGCCGGCGATGCATAATGAGTGGAGGGATAGAGAGTCTAAAGCAGCTTTCATGTTTAATGCTGAAAAAAAGGAGCTGGAGGAGACTGTAATGAGAATCAGAGCTATTACGATTCTCCTTATCTTGTGGACATTGCCTTCCTTTGCTCAGGGCATTGGCTTCGGACGAAAGGAAGAGCCCCACTTGGGATCGGATGCGATCTCCAGCTCGACTTTCACACTGGGCCATTCATACGACGTGATCAAGTACACCCTTTTCATGGACTGGTATAATGTTCTATCAGACGAATCACTCAGGTATTACGGGGTCATGCAGGTTTCCTTTCTCCCCAACCTTGTGAGCCCCCTTGATTCCATATCTCTCGACATCGGCTCGCCTTATCTGACCGTCGACTCAGCATTCTCCGAAGGGGAACTGCTTCAATTCAGAGCAACGGGGGGGATGCTGACCGTCCGACTTGAGAGACCATACTTAACCACAGACACTGCAGCGGTAGTGCTATACTATCATGTCGATAGTCCTGGGGCTTCAAGCAGCAATCCACAGACAGGATTCTATCTCTACTACGGCGGGGAACAGCTTGCAAATAATTATGTCGTCCCGCAGACCGTTGCCTACACTATGAGCGAGCCGAGCGATGCACGATATTGGATGCCTTGTTACGACGACCCTTCCGACAAAGCACTGGAAGAAGTAACCGTCAGGGTACCCTCCGGATACACGGCAGTGTCGAACGGTGAGATGCTTTCGAATACCGATAACGGTGATGGGAGCCGGACATTCCACTGGAAGGAGAATTTTCCTGTCGCCACTTATCTGATGTGTGTAACCGCATCGGTGTTTTCGATCGTGCAGACTAGCTACGTGAGAGCACCCGGCGACACAATCCCCGTTCAGTATTATGTTTACCCGGAAGACTCCTCAGCAGCCGTCTCCAATACTGAATGCAACATCGACACGGTCGCGTCAATGATCAGGTTCTATTCGTCGATCTACGGGGAATACCCATACGAGAAATACGGAATGGCCTGCATCGAACCGTTCAAGTATGGCGGAATGGAACACACCACGATCACCACATTAAATCGGAATCACGAGTTCTTCAGACGATACGTCGTTCACGAACTTGCGCATCACTGGTGGGGTGATAACGTAACCCTGGGAACGTGGAAAGACATCTGGCTGAACGAAGGTTTCGCTGTTTATTCGGAAGCCTTGCAATTGAAGCATCTCGATCCGCAATCATTTAAGGATGAAATGGATTATTACGCGAGCCAGTATTTTCTGGAATACGACACCGTGAAGTATGCGATATATGCGCCTCCACCGGGACTGATATTTGGTCTGGCGGAATACTACAAGGCAGCATGGGTACTTCACATGCTGAAGAATTTAGTCGGCGACTCGACATACTTTAACATATTAAGTACCTACCTATCCGATTTTCGATTCGGGACGGCAGTCACCTCCGACTTCGTCAATGTGGCAAGCCGGGTAACGCACTTTGATATGAGTTGGTTCTTCGATGAATGGATTTACCAGCAAGGATATCCCGTCTACAGCTGGACCTACAGGGCTTCCGGAAACTCGTTTACTTTTTATTTGAAGCAGGAGCAAAATGATGCTCCGATTTATAAAATGCCCGTCGACCTGGGGGTTTATTCCAATGGGGAGGAGACGGTCTTCAGTTTTGTCGATTCGCTGAGACTTCAGAGTGTTAGGTTCCCCTTCGCGGCATCGATAGATTCCATCCTCGTGGATCCTGGCGACAAGATAATCAAGCAGATAGGGGTACGGACCGATTCGACTCTTCCGCCGCTTTCAGGGCCAATGTCAATTGTATTCTTTCCCAACCCCTTTAACGGGAACGCGCAAATTCAATACAGCATTGGCGCAGATAGTCATATATCGTTTGATATTTTTGATCTGTTGGGAAGAAAGGTGAAATCATTGAACGAAGGGTACCAACAAGCTGGTACTTACATCATCGGGTTCGACGGCCGGGGGCTTGCCAGCGGACTTTATTTATGCAGGATGGACACCGATCATGGAAATAAGACAACTAAAATCCTGGTGATAAAATAGATTCACCGACCTGCCCCCGATTGACGCACTATTGTGAAGATAGTGGGACGGTCAGGCATCGTTGCGTGCCACCCTGACAAGTTACTTCACTCTTCATGATTACTCGGACAGAAATGGCTGGAATCCTGGGGACGATGTTCGGTAGACTGCCAGAGAAATTGAGTGCCAGTTTTTCTGTTTACTAGATCTTCAGCCGCCGCTCGCGCGGCAGTTGGAAGATCTCTGCCCTTTGCTCACCGGTCTGCCCAATTCCACCAACTTTTTAATCCTCAAATTCCCGATGATCTGCAAGAAAACCGAGAGAGGCGAGAATATATTCTATCTCAATTCGACCGAATTGGCCCGGTACTTCGACCTAGAAATGTCGACATCGATATTCTGTCAAGCGCCCTTTGCGACAAAATCATTTATCATGATCGTCAAAGATCACCCATAGTGAGAACTGATCCGGTGAAAAGAGCTCTGGAGTACAAATCTCTTATCGACAGTGGAGTTGTAAAGAACCAGTCTGTGCTTGCAGTATATCTTGGGACGAGTCGCGCGTGGGTAAGTAAAGCATTAAGTGCTTTGAAGAGAATCAAAGACTGACCATTCCTGAGAAGAACGCCATACTCAAACCGATGACACTTGCGGAAGGCTTGCAAACGCAATCTCAGAGGTACGCTCGCGCTAAACCGAATCGATACTTGATATGAGCGGGAACCTCGGCCGCAGGCTGGACAAAGAACTATTCCCTTTATACAAGATTGTCTTTTCTTTGTTCGGCTGGAGGCTAAAGAAATTGTCAGAAAGATCCCCAACGAATTCGTCGAGAGGAAGATAGACCCCCTGCAAAAATTTGTCCGATCTTAAACTGATGAGATGTCCCTCATTTCCGTCGGACGCATTAATCTCCAGCCTCGGAAGCTGGAATTTGAAATCCAACCAGGGAACAAGAATAGCGTCGTCTTCGTCGATCATGGCTCCATCCCTCAACCCGACAACATCTGCGTGGATAACGGTCTCATCCTTTCGAAAACCCGACGCATCGATTGTGTCAACCAGTGATGCTGAATTGCCTCTTGCGCGGACATTCTTGGACTGTTTCTTGAAAACATTTCCAGAAATATCCATTGCAAATATGCGCACTTCGCATTCGAGTGGAGTCAGGATGTCGTTCACGAAGTATATCTCTACGAGATCATTCCGTTGTTCCATCACAAGCTTCATGGGCTTGTAAAATTTCTTTGCCCAATAATAAAGTGCCTTGGGACGTTTTCGATGATCTATGGCGGACCAGCTGGAAACAGGCCAGCAGTCATTGAGCTGCCAAAAGAGGGTACCGGAAGTTTTCCATTTCCTTTTCCGCCAGTGCTCCACTCCGGTCTTGATGGCCTTAGCCTGCACAAGCTGCATCTGCAGGACTACATCCTCAAAATTGCCTGCGATCCGGACCTCACCTGCAGCGAATCGAAAAAGTCGCTCCGTCCCCTCCACCTGTTTGTTGTGCAGTCTCATCACCCTGCTCTGCATGTCCTGATCCTGGACTTCTGTGAACTCCTTTATAGTGGCGAGAGTGGGCGGCGACTGAAATCCGAACTCCGTCACAAATCTTGCCCGATTATTTTTGTAGGCCGAGGGCGGCTTGAAACCGCTCCAGACTTCCCATTGATGGTGATTCCCTTCGTCCTGGCTGTCCGGATCAATTCCACCAAACGGAGATGACCGCCAGTAAGGAATTTCCGGCGAGATTCTACCGACGATCTCCCGGAGCTTTCGTTTGAATAGAAGTGTCCCCGGCATTTCATCGACCGGTTGTCCGGTTTTGGTTTTCCATGTCCATTCTGATTCGTTGTTGCCGCAGAAGATCGCGACGCACGGATGCCGTGAAATTCTCTGCACATTCTGAATCGCTTCGATTTCGACTTCATTTACAAATTTGCGGTAGTCTGGATAAGAAGCACACGCGAACATGAAATCCTGCCAGACTAGAATTCCATACTCATCGCAAGCCTTGTAGAATTCCTCGTCTTCGTACACTCCTCCTCCCCAAACGCGGAGCATATTCATTCCGGCTTCTCTTGCAGCAGCCACAAGAGTTCGGTAGTCGTCAGCCTTGAGCCTCGGCAAGAAACTGTCAGATGGAATCCAGTCCGCTCCTCTGGCAAAGATCTTCCTTTGATTCAATTCGAATATGAAACTCTCGCCATTTTTGTCTCTATCGCGAATTAGTTTGACGACCTTGAAACCCGTTGTGAAGGAGCAGGTCGACAAAACTTCTCCGTCTACTCCGACGATTTCCATTTTCACTTCGTACAGTTTGGGACTTCCCAGATCGTGCGTCCACCACAAATCGACGTCGGTGAGTCTTAGCTTCTTTTTTAGCACTTCTCCCTTCGGCATAGAGAGAGTGATCGGATACTGATTACCCGAGAATGTTAAGTGTAACCTCTTGCCGGATGCGCTATATCCGGGAGGAAACGTAAGATTGGCCGCTAATAAAGCGTCAACTTTTTTTCCTCTGACGTCGAGCGTCGAAAGACGCGGCTGTTCTATCAAAGCATCCTTCACAAAATCGAGATAGACACTTTTCCATATTCCGCTTGTTGCCAATCGCGGGCCCCAATCCCAGCCGAACGAGTATTGGGCCTTTCTGATATGCACTCTGTAAGTGTCTAACTCCGCAAAGATTTTCCCGTGCTTACGCTCCTGCGCCTCCGCGTATTTTGTTGGAGAGTGAATGATCACCCTAAGGGAATTTTCTCCCGCACGCGCGATCTTTTCTATCCTTACTCGATGAGTCACGAACATATTTGCTGTACGTAAAATACACCTGTTATTAAAGTAAACGTCTGCAACCGTGTCGATACCCTCAAACGTCAGGTAGATCAAAGGAGATGAAACTTCACCTTCATTAAGATGGAATTCTCTTGAATACTCCCAATCGACCTTTTCAATCCACTGGACCTTCGATTCGTTGTCTCGGTAGAACGGATCCGGAATAATCCCTTCCTTCAAAAGATCGGTGTGTACCGTTCCCGGAACAGTCGCCTTAATCTCTGCTTGGGATACGTCAACACCCGCCGGAGCTTTCCCGAACGACCTCAGTCTCCATTCTCCGTTGAGGCTGATTCTCTTATTCAATTAGACTTCGACATTATCATTTTTGAATCGTCTTCTCAAATGTCCATTTTGATTCTTGCGCCCAAGATGACGCTGTCTGCGCCGGCGTATGGGAAATACAAATAGCCGCCGTAGAAATATGAACCGCAAACGAAGAGGACGTTGTTGACCCCGAGCGACACATTCCCCTCCGTCTCAGCAGAAGTTTCAGGAATCATTAAGGGCTCGACCTTTTCCAACACCTGGAACCCGCCGTCGAGACTGAATACACATAGACCAAGGTCATATTCCCGAGCGCCATTGATCTTGTAATGCCCGGTGTGATACAGCATAAGAAACTTATTATTTGATATTTGCAGAGGCGGTGCTCCGGCGCCGATCCAGGATTTCGAGAATCGTGCTGCTTCATCTGCTCGGAGAGCGACCCCATCATCCGTCCATTCACCGAAGATCCGGGCCGAATGCGCAATATGAATCGACATTGGGTCCTTTCCTTCCATCGGTCTGTGCAGCATTTGGTATTTGCTGCCGACTTTCTTGGAAAAGAAGACTGCATTCTTATTGTCGATCTCGTTCAACTTCCCTTTCAGAACTCCGAATTTCTTCCAGCTCACGAGATCATCTGAAACTGCCAGGCAAATATTAATCTTGTTTGCGTGAGTGGATCCATGCTCTCCTGTCGCTTTCGATGAATATCCGGTATAGAGCATGAAGAATCTATTCTTGATTCTGATTATTCTTGGGTCCTCGACGCCGAGATCCTCATAATCGTTTTCCGGTGTGACAATCGGCGCCAGATGTCTGTACAGTAGTTCGAGTTCCGGGGTCAGAAGCGCCAGCCCCAACCTGGAACGGCGAAAGTCCTCGGCCTCCGTCGTGATTCCCTGCGCCCTGTAGATCAACACGCAGATTGCCTTGCTGTTTTTCAAATTCTCGAGCAGATGTTTTGGCAGGGACAAGTTTTCGAGGAGACGGGAGATGTCCGACTTTTCGTTCAGAAGAAAGCACGCCGGATTGAATACAACTTCACTTTCCCACGGATGCTCTCTTACGGCGGACAAGATCGGTTTTGAGTCGTGCAAACGTTCCACGTTAAGCACTTCGGGTAGAACTCGGTCATTCATGTCTTGTCTGGATTATTTCGTGATGGAGATTTGTAATAGTTCGGATAGTTATTGAATTGAAAAACCCGTTGCGTTCATTTTAAAAATCACTTTGCGTCCGTCGATTTCATAAATGTAGCGTTCGGCGTCAAACGACGGACGACTTATCAGTTTTATACTTTTGAAATCGGCTCCGAGCCTTTTCAGATCTACCATGGTCAGCAACGCTTCGATGGTGGACTCGGCCCCGGAATTCCTGTTGACGTGAAGCGAATCCTCGGTACCGTCAAAGCAAATTCCGCTTCCAGAATTATAGAATCCTGTCTTCGCAGTATTGTTGCCGAGAAACCATGAAGCGAGAATGGAAGCAAGCGTTTTGAACCTGCGGTCGTGCGTAATCTCGAACGCTTCGGCCGCTGCAGACACAGCAGGCTGGATTGCGTATGCGATCTGACCTGAATAGTCCAAATTCCTTCCGGTCCTATCGCAGGATCTAAAGAAGAGAGATCCAGCCCAACGCGGGAAGAAGGATTCCAACTCCTGAAGCGCTTTCTCGGCCACCGAGCGGTCATTCGCCAATCTTGAATATTCCAGTATCGCCGCTGATTGTGAATTCGCCCATCCGTGCCAGCCATCATGGTTTGAAAGAAACATGGAGTATGGTCGGGTTCGGCGACTCCCGGATTGAAGTCTCATCATTCCATCGCAAAATTCTTCCGACATCTTGAGGTACCTTTTGTCTCCGGTTGCACTGTAGAGTCGATTCAACCCGAGCACGAGCTCAGAAGCGGCATCTCCGCCATCATTGTACAGCAGCCATGTCGGGTAGCCAAGGCTGTCGAGTCTGTCGTAATTGGTCAAAATGGAATCGAGTTGCGGAAGTGATCTCTCCGCGGCAGAGACGACCTCGACATACATTTCATGATTTCTATTCTTGAAGTATGTCGACGCTTCACCGAGAGCCCAGATCGCTCGAGCCGCCCACCAGCCGAAGCACGCATAACTTGTCCGACCCGATTCATTAATTTGAATCTCTCCGCCGCTTCTCTGGAGAAAATTGTAGAATCTACCGTCGCTCGTCTGCATGCGGAGGACAAAATTTATTAGCCCGCGGATTATCTTTTCGTCCTCGGATTTTCCATACACCTCATTATACCTCATGAAGAAAACTGCGGCACGGGCGGCGTCATCAACGCAGGCGAAACCTTCTCCTTTGGCATCAACCGGCTCGTAAGCGGGGTAGTTAGAATAAATATCCACAACAGCTATCGAGTCGCCGTCGAATTTCAATTCTTCAGTGAGTGCCAGAAGGTGTGCCTTGTTGACAGCAAGTGGTTGCGAAACTGAAACCGAAGCCGAAATTAAAAGGAGGAGAAGTATCGGGCTTTTACTCTTCGCTAACACTAATCTCCTTCATTTCATTCTGACGAAGTTCCAGATCTACACCCTTCAGATGAGCGTTAACCGGGATGGAGATATTTCCTTCAAATCCCGTAGATGAAAATGCGAATATCTTCTTCCCAAGCTTATCTGCAAACTGAAATACTCGTACGCCCGCCGAGTCTTCGAAATGCTTGATCGAGCCCACTCTGACCGGAAGTCTCGAGCGGACTTCCAGGTTTGTGAAAATCATCCCGTCAAAATAAATCGCATCCAACCTGCGACCGATCACCGGAAGATCAAAGACACAAAGGAACTTCCACCCATCCGGCAAAGCCGGATCTATTGTCACTTCTCCATCAACGATTTCCAGTCCGAGCAGACCTTCAATCCCCAGCCAGAGAAAAGAAGGAGGCATCCAGGGGCTCATTCCCATGCCCATGCTTTTGAAATTGTCGCCATGAAGCCTTTCCGGGAATTCACCCGGTATCACATTACCGAATTTCACCGGAGATTCCGGCTCGCTTATTTTGTAGATGCGTTCCATCGCTTCGGCGACTCTTTCGGGATAAAATGGTCTCGCGGCCATCGCAAACCATGCAGTCAGATTCGGCCAAACACCTCCCATTAGATTCATACCCGACTCCGGGTTGTAACTGGGATCGGATTTCGCAACCGTCCTCGCTCCATAGTCGGTCCAGAGGTCAGCCTGGAAAAGTCTTTCAACGACGCTCCGGTTTGATGTCTCATTCCCAATTTCGAACATCGCAGGGAAGACCAGGTCGCCCGTCAGGTCATCGTGAAGTTTCCCTTCCTGGTCGATATTGAGGTAGAACAGGCTCGATCCGTCCTTTCGCAGTTTTTTCAGAATATTACTTTCCAGCTTTTTCGCTTCTGATTGGTACCTTTCTGACAGAGAGGAGCTGCCAACCGATTTCGCAAGGCGGGCGGCAGAACGAAGAGCCGCACAACATTCCGCATTAATCTCAGTCACGAATCCGGTCAGGTTATAATCATCTATAATGTTTCGCCAACTCGCTATTCCCCACACGTTCACGCCGTGCGCATCACAATATACAAGTCCGTCGTTAAGCTGACTTATGATATAATCCGCAGCATGTGCGGCCAGGCCGACAGCCTTCAACCTGAAATTCGCATCTCCGCTGACTTCCGCGTGATGTTCAAGCGCCAGTATGAAAAGAGGCGTGTCGTCGTTTATGTTCAGGTCGTAGTCATGGAGAACCGGTTTATCTTCGTCGGCATGGATGTATTCAGTCAGCTTCCCTTCGGGATGAAAACAGAACTGCTCACCGAATTCAATAAGTCTTCCGGAGAATTCCGGGGACAGGAAATCACAGCCCATAGCATACCATGCAAGATCCCGGACAACGACAATATCCTGAGGTGGATCATTCGTGAAGGCGAATCCAGATCTGAACTTGTGCTGAACACGAAGAGTGTTCACCTTTGCCCAATAGATTCCTCTGTTTATTGTGCCGCTCGGGGTGAGAAATTCGGAGCGCGAAAGCATATCGTGGAGTGCTGATGCGGTACTCTCCTTCAAAGAAGCGCTTTGTCCGAAGAAATTCTTCGCGTTGATTTCTCTCTTTCCCGCCGGATCCAGCGCCACACCAATATTAAACTTCCTTGTTTCATTACGCGAAAGTAGGAATTTGAATTCGGCCCGGACGGATTTGTCATCGACGACACTTACCTCGCCGTCATCTGAAAACAGAACCCTCGTCGTCTTCTGGCTGCCGGCATCTTTAGCGTAAATCGATCCGGCGGTGTGATCGATCTTGAATTTCCTCTTCGTTTCTTCAAGTGGCGGTTTCTTCGTGAAGAGCGATGAAGCCACCGGTGGAAAATTGAATTCCGCCGAAATCCCTATCGTCTTTTGAGAATCGGAAAGATTGTTTATCTCAATTTCGATAAATATTGATTGCAGCTCTTTCACGGAGGAGTTGGACAAGCTGGAATAAGGGAGCCAGATCTTTTTCGCGAACCGGACACCGCTTCCCTCGAAGTGAGTCGACTGTTCGCATTCAGCGAATATCGTCTCGACTGGTTTGGGCGCCCGGGAGTCCGAGCTGAATTGAGTCGACAATCTTCCGAGATAGAATCTGTTGTCTACTGACGACCAAATTCCGTGGATGTTGCTCTCGGCGTCCAGCTGAACAAATGTAAATAAGTTGCCGAGATTGGAACCCGCATGTAATTTTTCTACCGGATAACGATAAATCAAATCGATCCTTTCATGGTATTATCTTCTGCCATACATCATCTATATTAGGAAAAGCTTTACGAGGGAAAGTCCCGCCGGTCTTGAAGAAGAGAACTTCTACGGGATTGTGCCCGGATTGAGGTGGCAGGGCGAGCCTGTCAACTACCGAGTAAATTTCCTTGACTTTGACATATTGTCGCGCGAATGCAATTGTGTGAAGGAGACTCGACCTCGTCATGAATTCGACATAATCGCATTTCGCGTCATCGTATTTCTCGCCGAGATCGAGTGTGGTGTCGCCGCTCTTCCCGTAGTCGGGATAATTCTCGAGAAAATATCTCGCAACGCTCTCCGAGTCGGTCCTCATCAGTCCGCTTAAATGCCGCTGAAGCGACAGGTACGATAATTTCGCGTTCCATTTCTTCATCTGACTCTTGTAGGTCTCAGATCTATTCAAACCTTCCTTGACGGTTTGTTTCACCAGGAGCTTGTCTCTGAGCATTCGCCAGACGTAACTCTCAACAATACTCATGATTTTATTTCTCGTGTCGGCGGCAATATTAAAGTTCGCGCTTCTCAAGTTGTACCACTCGAAGAACTCACCAAGGTTAACGTTCCCTCCATTGAAGTCGATCAAAGGGACAGAACTGTGATTTCGAACCTGGTCGCCGCGAATGGGTCCGGCTTCGGACATCAGGAGGCGTGACAAGTGCCAGTCGTCGAACTTATCGCGCGGCAGATATTCTGATGCAATGTTTCCGCATAACAGGTTGAAAGCGTTCCGCTTGATAACCGGCTGCACCGACTTCATTAATTCTTCAACATAAGCATCAGAAGCTATGTCAGCCTCATGCTGCTTGATTTCATTCTCCAGCTGCTGACTTAGATTCGTCTTCTCGTAATCTGTTGTTATTGGTGAAAGTGAAGTTTCATCGATCCTAAAAATATAGTAGCCGTCCGGTCCCCTAACGGGTTCAGAGACACTCCCTTCCTTTTCTTCGCTCATCATTTTGAGGATTTCGGGCGAATTCATCTTGAGATGGAAATAGTCTGTGGCTTTTCGAAAACCGCCGGACGAATCAGCTGCTGCGTAAACAGAATCGAACCCGAGTTGGGCAACTTCCCGGGTCAGCCTGACACTCCCAACTGTAACGACGACCAGAGAGTCAAGAACAGGATCGTCCATCGATTTAAATCTAATCGAGTCGGGACTTGATGGTGCATTAATTCCGGAAGTTGAGAGGCCGGCAACGGCAGCAATCAAGAGAACAATAGCACTCATCCCTTGACCCCGGATGAAACGAAACTCTGAATGAAATATCGTTGGAAGAAAGAATATAACAATAGAATCGGGACGGCGAGCATTGTAGAAGCAGCGAGTTCAGCGCCGAGATGGGATTCAGCTTCACCGCCGAGGACAAAAATCGTTATTAGCTGCGGAAGTGTCATAAGGCTCCGGTTACGTATTACGATCAGAGGCCAGAGGACATCATTCCACGACGTCAAGAATGTAATTATGGCGACGGTCACGACTGCCGGTCTCGAAAGGGGTACGACAATTTTAAAGATCAGCTTCAATTCACTGCAGCCATCGATCCGTGCCGCCTCGATCAGCGAATCGGGAAGCGACAGGAAGAACTGCCTGAACATTATAATTGAAACTGCGGTCATCATGTTCGGAAGTATCAATCCGAGGAGGTTATCCGTCAGACGGAATTTTACGATCATAGTATAAAGAGGAATGAGAGTGAGCTGGAACGGGATCGTCATAGTAAAGATAAGAAAGACAATAAGATATCGAGCGCCTTTCCAGTTCACTTTCGCGAGCGCGTATCCGACGATGGCACCGAACACAACGACACAGAACGTCACCGCGGTTGCGACAATCAAGCTGTTTACGAAGGATCTGAGAATAGGTATTCTATCAAACACGAGTGAATAATTCGAAGACGTAAAGTGAGATGAGTAAAGCCCGAGGTTCATCACGTCAAAATCGGGCTTAAGAGATCCTGATAGCATCCAGAGAAAGGGATACAAAAATATTAAGGCGAAAAATACGAGGAAGATATAAGTGAATGCCTTCGATCCTCCCTTTTTCATTCCGCCCCCAAGAATTTTCTTTGAATGAGTATAGAGAGAAGAATTACCAAAGCAAAGACGAAACCGAGCGCGGCAGCGTAACCGAGGTGGCCGAATGAGAAAGCCTGGTTATAGACGTATAATACGGAGGAGAGTGTTGCATTGAGCGGACCGCCGCCGGTCATAACGAACGGCTCGACAAAGAGGGAAAACCCGTTAATAGTTGAGAGCACGACGACAAGTGTCATTGTCGGGGCCAGCAGTGGTATAGTTATGCTGACAAATTTGCGATATTGGGACGCGCCGTCCATTGTCGCCGCTTCATAAAACTCGTCGGGAATTCCCTGGAGTCCCGCGAGGAACATGATTGTGTAAAGCCCGACATTTTTCCAGGTCGCCATGACGGCGATAGAAGGCATCGCGAACGTCGTGCTGGTGAGCCATGGAACACGAGGGAGGTGAATCGAGGTGAGGATACCGTTCAGTATTCCGTTGTCGTAAGAATAGAGTTGCAGCCACACAATAGTCACCACGACTCCTGAGACTACTACCGGCATAAAATATACGGCCCTGAAGAATCCTCTCAGCAGCTTCACCGAGTTCAATGCCACAGCGAACAGAAGTGCAAAGAAGATTTGCAGCGGGATGTGGATCAACAGGAATTGAAGAGTATTAAGGAGTGAGCGGTAGAACAACGAATCATTAACCAGCCTGACCAGGTTTTTCAATCCGATCCATGTCGGAGCCGACATACCATCCCACCTGTGGAAAATCAGGAACACCGAAAACAGGAGCGGGAATATGACGAACATGAGAGCGTATATCAGGTATGGAGCTGACAGGGCGAAACCAAGCTTGCCTGACTTCCTCATCATTTGTCCCAATTGAGGATCACGTTGACATTTCGCATCAGGTTGTAGGCGGCAAGTGAGGGATCGCTCACATTATAAACAGAACATTTTTCGAACTCTTGCGAAATTGCGTCGAAGATCTCTTTCTGGTCAGGTGTCTGGTCCACTTCAAAAGCGTACGGAACTTCCTCTGCAAAAATCTTCATGTCAGGATTGCTCTTGAAGAAACCTGAGAAGTCTTTGGATGTCAGGATATTCTGCCGAACGGGAAGCTGACTTGCGATCCTCATCAATTCAAGGTCTGCGTGGTCACTCAGGATGAACTTCAGAAATTCCCACGACTCGCGAGGATGTTTTGTAGTGCTGAATATGGCAACGCATTTGTGGTCCCCATACGTGTCGACCGGACCGACGTGACCGTCAGGGACGGGTATGGGCACGACTCCGTAATCGAGCCGCCCGCCATAACTCTTCTTTATGTACGATATCGTCCATGGGCCGACAAATTCGGACGCGACGACACCTTCCATGAAAGGATCGTATGAAAAATATGTCCTGGGGAAAAATCCTTTCTGAAAGCAAGTCCTGAAGAAATTAAATACTTCAGTCACCGCCTGAGTATCTGCAACCACCTCACCGTTTCTCGCGAAAGGTTTGCCGCCGCACGCCGCCTTATAGAAGGCAAAGAAGTCGAAAAAACGCTGCCACCACAAGGGCCTCACATCACGATAACACATCCAATGATCTATGATCCCGTCTCCATTCGCGTCGTACGTCAACTTGGGTGCATCCCTCAGGAATTCCGAATAGGTTCGTGGAGGACTCTCTATTCCGGCCTTTTCAAACAACTTCTTGTTGTAAATCATCATAGTCGGATTTGTTTTCCACGGAATCTGGTAGAAATTCCCGTCGACCGATTGATATTGGAGCTGGATTTCATTTCCTACGCGAACGGAAACGAGAGAATCAAAATCAGGAAAGGAATTCAGCTTCACAAGTGCACCGGCCCTCGCGTATTCCGGCACACTTCCCGGCCAGATGTTCGAGCAAACGTCGGGAGTTGTCTTCGCAGCAATAGCGGCCATCAAAACTTCTTCGCTTGAAAGATTGACCGGCAGCGGCTGCATGTGCACGACAACATCGGGATGAGACTCGTTCCATTCGGCCACAAGTTTATTGGCCAGTTCAATCTCTTCAGGATTCGGAGCTGCCCAGTACGTAAGATCTATTTTGTTTGGGTTCGCATCCGACCTTGTCCCGGTACTGCCGCAGCTTAACTGAAGGACAGACAGGAACATGACAGGAACCGCAAGCCGTACACTAATCGGACAAATTCGATAAGTCCTCTCAATCAAATGCGGATAGCCCTTGGTTTGATTCGATGCAGCTCAAAACTCAAAATATGCACTCTCGACCTGTTTATCAAAAGTGAAAGGAAGTGTGACCTGATAAGCGCTGTCAAGCGATTCACTGATGACCTGAGTACCGCGATCAGTCCCGCCCAACATTACTTTTCGAATGGGGGTTGGTGACACAACTATAATCTTCGACTTCTGGCCCACCACACCTTCTACCAGGATGTTCAATATCTTCGAGTGCCCGGCAGCGCGCACTTGATTTACGATGCAGGAAGCACCGGCGACATACGGAGCAGAGGGCACTCCAAGTTCGAGATTCACCTTTCTGATATCTCCAGTCAAAATGGCGGACTGACAGGATTTGCCGTCGACAATAATTTGTTTGAAGAATTTTCCCGACCCACTCAGCGTGATCCCGGCAAGCTGGCCCTTATACGCGAGATCATATTGGACACCAGTAAATTTCACGGGGACACTCGGGCTGAAAGAAATGTTCCATTCATTTTCATGGATCCCCATCAGGTGGTAAAGGCAGTTCAGGTACCACCCGCCAGCCCACAGGAAGTTCGGCTTGTCGATTTTCCCATAGTCAGGCGAGTTCGGATCGGAAAAGCGATACTCGTAGAAAGATGGTTGGCCATGCGGACTATGCTCAATGCCGGAGAGAGTGAAGTATTTTAGGAGCGACTCGAGTGCAGAATCGGCATGGCCAAGTTCGATCAGACCGAGTATGTACCACGCTGTGGTCTGCGGCCACACTGCGCCGTTGATATAAACAAATGGCGCGCCCACTTCCCCTTCCTTGAATTTGTAGAGACTCGTAAGCTTATCAAAGTCTGGAGGCATCGCAGTTCTAACACCGAGATTCGGGTCGACCAACTCCCGGCGAGCTGTTTGCATTAACGTTTCAGCCTTCTTCTCATCCAACAAATCATAGTCTACTGCGACGAGTGGTCCGGCGTAGTAATGCATGTCTACCGAATTCGTGTCATAAGTATCGAGCAGGTACCCCGTACGATTATCCCAAAGCCGATCAACTAGGTCGACCTTGAGTGAGTCGGATATATTCAGACAGTGGAGAGCAAAGGCTGCATCTTTGTGGAGTGACTCAGCAACGAACGAATACTCTCGCAAGGCCCTTACCATCAAAGCTGTCAGATAAGACCTCGCGCCATAATTGTCGCCGATGTCCCACCAATCCGGTCTTGTTGAATACACCAGGTTGTTGGGTCCTATGTTAGAAAGTGTCATGTCGACACTTTTTCTGAGGACAGGATAGATTTCAGCCAGAGTTCTATTGTCGCCGCTGTGTTTCAAATAAGTTCCGCAGAGAATCATGAACCAAAGATGATTCCAGTTGTCGGCGGACGCAAATTCAGTCTTGAACCCATCGTCACGCCAATAATAAGCGTGAGGAAGTACCGAGTCGACCCGGGTCAGTGATTTTATATAGAGGAGATCGTGTTTGACGCGGCGGACATCGTAAAAAACTGCGCCAAGATCCGTCAGAAGCACATCGTGCGTAAAGAAAAAGTTGTATTCTGCCGGACAGGGCATCGGTACAATGGAACCATTAATATAATGCCTGTCGGTTGCAAGCGTCGCTTTCGACCAGTATGCAGTTTGCTCGAGGTTTTTATCAGGCATGGATATTCTCGTATCATGGTACACATATCGTTGGATGCGATCTTCATTTTTGGCAACGCTTTTATACCAGTAGTCCGATGCCTTCGCTCTCATTCTTCTTTCTTCGTCTGTTTTACATGAGCCGACGAGCAAAACAATTTCCAATTTACCTGAAGGGATCAAAAGTTTTGAATAGCTAAAACTTGCCCGGGGATTAGCCATTATCTTCAGATCGTCATTTCCTTTCACTTTAGTCGGCACATCGCCGGCGTTTACAACGAATACCGATGTGGAATCTGTATCACGATACTTAAAATCTGCCACATACATTTTACCAGCATCAGCATATCTAAATTCAGCAGTGTCTTTGAAAGCGTAAGTTTGACAAGTGCGAACAACGGTAGAGAGTTTTACGTTGACGTTAAATTTCTTTTTCTCCGTGGATCGATTCGTGAACTTCACCCTGACAACCATCAAAGGTAGGTCATCACAAAATTGATAGCTGTAATTGACAGTGTAAGTTTCTTTATCCTCAAAAAAAATTGCCTGGTAGGGTGTCCATGAATAGACACAAGGCTCGACTCCGACAGTATCAGTTCTCTTATCCACATTCACCACGATACTGAACGGGTGAGATTCTCCCCTTTTCCAATAATCTGTACTCAGGTCAATACTATTGGCAACGGGATAATAAAAACTTATACGAGATGGAAGCGGGAGGCTATGGTGGAATTCCGCGCCGACATAGTTCCCGCCGACTTCGACTTGTCCATATTTCCCGTCGAATTTCATAGCTAAATTATCCGTCCCAGAAAGTTGTGTTTGCGCTAGAATTAAACCCGGGAAATATATTAAGGAAATAATGATAAAGAGGATGTCCTTGAATTGCGATTCCGTTTTCAATCCGATCATTCCCAATCCTGCCACGAGTAATCGATTGAAGGATAGACCGGATGCGGAAAAGTTCCTCCCTTCCTCACGGTGTAAACATCGATGGCACTCGGTTCATCATTGTTCTTCACGAGAATTTCATTCAGAACTTTTGTATTTATCTCAATCTTGTAATCTTTCTTAAGCTGCTGAAGTTTTCTAAAAAGCTTAGCGATCATTTCCTGCGTTTTGTCGACGTGATCATTTTTATTTCCTGCCGGCAATTCGACGTTCCATTCAATGGATTTTTCAATCTCATCTCTGACAACCGCATAAACGATTTTGTCCTGCCACCAATCCGCCTGCTGTTTTATAATATCCAAATTTTGGTAGCCTCTTGAATAAGCCCTCTGAACAAGTAGATGATCTCTTACCATTTGCCAGATCATTTTTTCGAGCGAAGCGGAGAAGGGATTAAATCCGGTCTCGTCGAATTTCAAGTATGCATCACGCATCTTGTACCAGTTTATGAAATCGCCGAGAAAAATATTTTCGTTAGTCAGCGTTACAAGAATCAATTTGGAAAAGTCCGGGGACTTCACGGAATCGAAACGCCCAATTTCACTTTGCATCCTATCGTCAAGTTTCCATGCTTTAAATTTATCTTCCGCTAAAACATAACTACCCATGTAAGAACGGAGAATGTCAAAGGCCCTTGCTTGTATTACCGGATTATGCTCAAGCATCATTGCCCTGACATACT
The DNA here is from genome assembly GCA_036567965.1 of Candidatus Kryptoniota bacterium. Classification (NCBI taxonomy): domain Bacteria; kingdom Pseudomonadati; phylum Candidatus Kryptoniota; species Candidatus Kryptoniota bacterium. The sequence goes on along the minus strand of DATCTN010000013.1, from coordinate 19,583 downwards.
CGTCAGAAAGGGTGTCAGCGGTATCGATAGTTAGAGCCTGACGTGAATCATACTCTTCTTTTTCAAATTCTGTTTGTGTTGTAATCAAATTCTTCCAGACATCTACGAGCTTGAAAAGGTACCAACCGTCAGGTCCTTTAATCGGCTCGGAAATATCTCCGGCTTTCATCTTAGCGACATCTTTGAACATCGCCAAGTTGCGCATCCTCAGCTTAAACTCGGTTTCTTCCAGCGACCTTTGATCTGCGTAAACGACAGAGTCCTTCAACTGCAGATTAAATAACGAATCGAATGAGATCCCATTTCCGAGTTCAGTGACATAAAAATCCATGCTGTCGGCAGTTGGAGCGTAAATCCATTTCAATTTGTATGTAATTTTATTTTCTTCGGTGGCTCTGTTAAGCATGTCTGCCGGTATTGTCACTTTCCTTAGAATGTCGTCTTTATACATTTCCATCGAAGCCAAATCACCTTCGATGGCATCGAGAAGGTCCTTAACTCTTGCGGAATCGGCGAATCCTTCTTTGTAGCCCTCCATTGCAAGCAGCTTTTCATTTATCATATAATTTAGATAGCGGCGCTTGGAATCCTTTTCCCTCTTTACAAATGCCGGACCGAATTCGTAGCCGCATAAAAATTCCCTTACGGTTATTTTTTTATTTCCAACTTTCGCAAGCACAGTATTTCCAATTGGAGATTTATAAGCAGTATCAAAATCTATCCCTTTGGTTTTGGATTTGTTTTCAGATGAGAAGCCCTGAAAAAAACCAGCAAGCAAAATGATCAAGGAGCATATTAAAGCGGAACTTGTCCTGGAATTACTTTTCATTGCTTTACAATTCAATATTTTCAAACAGTATTATCTCAGCTTTATCTAAATCGATCACAAGTAAGAGCTCGTATGTAATTTTGTTCTGTGATTAGAATTCAATGGCAACAGAAAAGAATTGGACCCCTTCGAGAATGCCAAAATTTCTGTACGCGTAATCGAACTCAACGACATCCGTACTAAAAAGCATCTTGGAGTTTACACCAATACCCAAAGACAACCCGCCTTGACCTGTATAGAGCGGCTGCCGGAAGAAACTCTTATCGGCTGACCCTGTATTTGGATCAACGAAATAAAGAGATTGGAAACCTGCACGTAAAAACAAGAATTCCTTGAAAGCGAATTCGGTCCCGATATTCAATGTCTCATAGTTATCATTCGGATGAAGAGCATCGATTGCGATTGTCCATCTGTAATCATCGGTCTTTATTGCGTTTGTTGATACTCCGATTCTGAACAGCAAGGGGAGACCCCACGAATCAAGGTCAATGCTGTAAGGGATTTGATCATTTGATCCGTATATCGACGGATCAACCTGAGCAAAAGTTCGGGTATCAATTCCAGATAGTTTCATCGGCGTACCAAAGTTGGAAATTGACGCACCTATTATCATTCCGCCGAATAAATCTGTTTTGAACAAAGTTCCGATATCGAAGGCAAAAGCGCTGCTCGACATGTGCCAGATTGATTCCTGGATGTACTTGCCATTGAAGCCGATTGAAAAACGGTCGGTCAAAGTTCTTGCGTAAGAAACTCCGAGAGCAAGATCCCCTGCACTAAAATATTCTCCCGTCCCTTCGGGTTGTTCAACCGTCCTTACTTTATCATCAGGCATGGAAAGTGAAGTAAAACTGAAACCGATATTCCCGAAATCACCCAAGGGCAGCACAAGTCCTGCCCAATCAAGATTTGTAGAAGCAATCCAATTAGCATGAACCACAACCGCATCAGCGTTTTCAAGTTGAGCGATACCGGCGGGATTCCAGTAAATAGAAGTTGCATCTGCAGCGCGAGTCACGTAAGCAGATCCCATAGCATTGGCGTTTGCACCGACGCCAATTTCCAAAAAAGTTGCTGCAGTTGTTCCCGTTTTTGAAACGCTTACTTGCGCGAAAGACGAAGCAACGTATATTAAACCTATTGAAAGACAGAGTAAAAATTTAATTTTCATAAACGCCTCTCAGCCAAAATTCCGCCCAGCGTGTTCATTTGATTACAGCGAACCTGCCGATTTTCTTTCCTAATTGTGACTCCACTACAAAAACATAAATTCCGAAGGAGATATCCATTCCATCTTTTGAAACAAGATTCCATGGCTCTTGTCCGTCTGCAAAATTACTTTGATGATGAAGTGTTTGAACAAGATTTCCGCTTAGCGTAAAAATTCTTATCGTGCAATTGTTGGGAAGGTGAATAAAGTAGACTAACCTTTCTCCTCTTCCTACTTGCTGTGAAGCCGGTTCCCATGAAGCTGCTCCTGGATATGGATTCGGAACTACTGCAATGTCGTTCATGTCTTGGAGAAATTTCGATTTGTCAAAGTACGATGCTTTTGTTGTGAACTGATAATATTCGCCGGTCCTGAACGGTTTGGTAGTGAAAAGTTCGTAAATGTCACCCGGCTGAGGAGCCTTTTGTTTAGCAGCAGCGATGGAAGTATCCTGAATCAATGAGATCGACCACCCGACATGACGGTTTGAGTTACTGGTTACCTTCCCGCTAATAGAATCACCCGCGATAATAAAGATAGCATCTCCGGCATCGAATTGTTGATCGTTATTGTTATCGAAGAACATGAACTGCATATGGGGAATACTATCGGTAACATCCTTAATAATTACGTTGGAAGGTATCGGCTGAGCAAAAACACTTGTCGGGTATGAAGTATCTCCCTGTCCCGGCTGAGTAAGGGTAATTTCAAAATCTGCCGGAAAGTTTACACGTTGACCTGCAAAACTATTAGCGTACCTGGGATCAAATCCAAGTTGGACTATGTAGCTGCTGCTTCCAGTCTGCCAGCTGGATTTACTCTGGTTGATTGTAACGCTTGTGTCGTTATTTAGTCCTATGCTCAAGCCATCGATTACCGGAGTCATGGCTTGATTGCCTATGAATTGGGTAAAACGAACGAGCGTATCATTATCCGAGTAATTGATCACCGCGTAATATGGAGCAGGGTCGGCATGAAATTTAGAATTATCCTTGAACACCACACGGTATGTGTCATAGTTCTTTATTGAATCCGGATTAAGTATCTGGATCGATTCGGTACCTGTACCGGGACCGCTCGCAATTACAGAAGATATTCCAGGGGGAACATAACCAGCCGCTGGTGCACTGGGAATAACTACGGCGGTATTGACATCCGTTGTGTAATGACCAGCCGCATCTTCCTTTATAATGCTGGTTGTCTCTGCGGGAGGTATTCCTTCTTGCTGACCGGCAACGTTTGTGGTCAGAAAACCTTTATCGTAAGCACATACAGCATAAAAATAAGTTTGTCCGTTTTCGACGGTAGTATCTACGTAAGAATGCTGAAGTCCGGAGTTGTCTCCCTGATAAAACATAGCACCGTTTACAGAAATCGGAAACAACCCGCTGACACTATCCACAAGATCAAATTGAGCGAGAGGCTGTCTGAATGTCGGTTTGCCATAAGCATCGGTAATGATCTGGTCTTCAAGAAAATTAGGGTCGGTAGAACGGTAAATTCTGTAGCCCTCAAAATTTACGCGCTGATAGAAAGCATCGAACGTACGCTCAGCTCTGTCATCCCAATACAAAGTAACTCTGTGGTCGCCGGCAATTGATGTGACAATCGGCTTGTCGGGCGGTTTAGCAAAATTATAACTTGCGTTATAAATAGATTGGACTGTATTCTTTCTTCTAAAGAGGTCATCTGCGTTAATTCCAAAAATTAACGCCATGGAATATCTCTGTGTTTCGCCTGTCTCTTCAATTTGTCCCTGCGATTGCGAATAAGTATTCCTGCCATCCATATGGAACATATAGCTTGAAAAATAATTTGCCAGGTTTACTCCAACTAAAGTTTGGCCATGAGGAGAAGGCAGAGCCGACAATGCACCCCAGTTTCTTTCATCGTTATTCAAATCGTAAGTGTGAACAGCAGCTATCAAAAATCCTGTTAAGCCAAGCTGGTCTGATTCGTCTTTATCCAATATACCAAAATGAGGCTCGCCCTGGTCCGGTCTCAAATTTCCTTCGGTACTGTCCGCATCAGGACCTGTGTAATTGGCATCATACGGACCAATACCATCACTGCCGACATCATCATACTGCGGATTCCAATTTCCATTTTCATCACCGGGCCACCACAATTTATTTTGAACCGCAGGAACGTCATCAATTGACCCGTAATTAAAAAACTTTAAGAAGGCAACAGTATCGTGAGTTGCAATGAACGCCGCTTTTACCCCGCCAGGTGCAACAGGTGGAACGCCATAGAGCTTTTGTAACCTTTCTGCGTAAGGCGATGACGCTTCGTAAATAGGGCCATGAAGTTCGGGGTAATGCGGCCAAGTTGCGGCGGGATCGTCTCTGGTTTCGTCAATCATACCATCATGGTCGTTATCGATGCCATCGTAATCTATTCCCGGACTTTCGAGAAACGCATAGCCAGCCATTCCAACAGGACTCCAATGTCCGGGGCTTCCATAAGAAACTGTTGACCATGCATAAGAAATATTTAATAGCTGATCATAATCTCCCGCGTTGTTCGAAGAGTTGTCATGACCGCCTATACCCCAGTCGACATATTGAGCAAATAGAGTTTTGGGATAGTCGGTAGTGCCCATGTTCGTAATTTCATAATACCAGAAGATTACGTCTTCGGCTAAAACCTGGGACCACTGGAACCCTCTTCCGTGAACCTGCATCCCCAATCCGCCTCTTGTGGTATCTTCAGCATCCGGGTGAAAGCCATATCTATTTATGTAATCGCGGTCTTCATTGTCATCGAAAACAAAGTATGATTCGAGGTCGGCATTTCGAATTCCCTTTCCAAAGAAGCCGTCCCACGTTCCATTCCAATCGCTTGGTCTGTCCGGCCAAGTTGAGGGCCACGTGGTTGGATCGTCGCTTCGTGCAACGCTGGATTGATTTGGGTTTGCGTAGCCTGGTAGTGGCCACCAGCCGTAAGTAACTCCGGTAGCAGGATTATACCGAGTATATTCGTAGTAATTAGTTTCAAGCGGATGAAACGTCTGTCCATCCTTGTTTACTTCTGACTGGACTATAATGGCGACACCATCGACATAAGTATGGTTTGTCCCTTTGGGCCACACACCGCTCAATGTCGGCTCGTTCTGCCAGTCGGCAACTTCACCGAAGTTGTAAAAGACGGTCTGGACGAGATTGCCGTCCATCATTCCCATTTTAGTATAGTTATGATTGCCTTTATTCTTATCGACAATTTGCTGTGCAAAGCTTCTTGATGAACATAAAAGTATTATTCCGACAAGAAGGAAAAAATAATCTGGCGACCATTTAGTTTTCACGGCAACCTACCTCAAAGTTCTAAATCAAAAATCCATGGACATTCCAAGCAACACTTGCCTTGGAGCCGAATAAAAATCCGGTCTTGTAAAATATTCTTGTATCGTATTAACCCCCCTCGGCGGAGCTTGCGCTCGTGTTTCATCGAGTGTGTAACCCGCTCTGCCGGTATCAGTAAATACGTCAAGCTCATCAGGAGTATCAAAGACGTTATAGATTTTTGCAAATATAGAAAAGTTGATTCCGAAAAGTTTTAAATATTTTGTTAGAAAAATATCCACGTCGAAGAATGTCGGCTTGTTAGAACTGTTTTCTAGACCGGTTCTTTGATTTTGATACGAAGGAGTATAAGGCAGACCCGTACCTAATTGCCCGACAGCGCTGGCAATAAAATCACCCGGGATACCAGTAGTGATTGTGAAATTCAATGAGTTGCGTCTATCCCAATCAAGCGAAACCAGTTGCTTATTCGCTTCTATGGGAGGTGAAGCCTGAGCAAGGTTGTAAGCTTCATTAGGATCAGAAGCATCGCCTTTGGCAACTTGAAACGTATAGTCAACACTTGCACCGATACCGTTGGTAAATTTCTTATCCAAAGAAAGAGTGAAACCGGTTACGTCACCGTAGTCCGTATTTATGTATTCCGCAAACTTCTTAAAATTATTTTTTACAAAAAGTTCGACCCCCAAAAGATTACGAATGTCCTTGTAATAAGCAGTTACGTTTAATCCTATATCATCTGTCAACGCCTGCTGAAGTCCTATTTCGTACATAACAGTTTCCTGCGGCTTCAGATCTGCATTGCCGATAGTATTGCCGACCAAATCGGGATAATTCCCCGTGAGAGGAATTCTGAAATTCGGATTATCATATAAATATTGGAATGGAGGAACCTGGAAAAAATGTCCGTACGAAATATGTATCGCGCCTTTGTCGCTCATCGGATAAGAAATACCAAGCCTCGGGCTCCATTGATATTTGGCAGATGCCCTGTGAAAATATTTGCTTGGAAAAGGCGGAAGTAAGGTATCAAGCTCCGCTATATTATTCGGATCATTAAGAACGCTAGCATCAGGCTGAAAATAATCGAACCTGAGTCCGACATTCACTATTAGATAATCAAGTTCGATTTTGTCCTGAATATAAGCTGCGACCTGATAAGGGTGGTTGTTATAAACGTTATAATCAAAAGTGCCGGGCGTAGGAAGTGCTGGTTTATTGCCGGTCGATGCATCAACCAAAACCTGGAAATCTTGGTAATTTAGTTTATTTAGATCGGCTTCAAAGCCGGTCTTCAATTCATGGATGTAATTTAATTGATCGGTAAAATCGGCCTTAAGAGTATACGTTTTTGTATTATGCATAAAATGCCAGTTCTGGGTTCCGCCAACGTAAAGAGCATTCCCGCTCACTTCACTAAACAAATCCTGATTTTGATATTGCGGGTCAAGTGGATTAGCAAAAGCGTACTGCTTATAATCCGAAGTATAATTCGAAGCCATCAGATCAAGAAATGCAGACTCGCTGAAGACATGGGTGTAACTTAAACTGGCGAGATAGCTGTATTCGTAATTCTTATAATTACCATCAGGGTCTAGTATAAACATGTGGTCATAGTTTTCGTAATCGTGTTTTTGGTAAAGTCCTTCGAGTACGATTCCTCTACCCTGCCCGACTTTAAAATTGAGTTTGCCCTGCAAAGTTAATTGCCTGGAAAAATTCATCGGAACGTCTGCGCCATTACCGGTAGCTCCAATGTACCATTTACTGGGGTCGTCGGATGAAAAGTTCGAGGAGTCCTGCGGGTTAAACACTCTTTTCCCGTAAAGATATCCGTCATCACTAAGATATCTTGCAGATGCAAAAAATTTGGCAAACTGATCCGATAATGGAATAGGGCCGCTCAAGTTACCCTGAATATTATAAGTTCTTGATGGATTAAATCCGCCCATGTACTGAAAGAGATTCGTCCTCGAAGTAGCGTAATCCCCTGAATAGACGGAGAGACCGCCGTTATAATGATCTTCCGGAATTTTAGTAATTTGATTTACGACGCCGGACATAGCCTGTCCGTACTCGGCGTTAAATGTGCCGGTAATTACCTGCAATTCCTGGATGCTGTTAGTAGCTGCTTCCATGGTGGCGTCGCCGGAATAAACATCGTTGACCGAAACGCCGTCAATTAAATATTTTACTTCGCCCAATCTGCCGCCCCTAAAGTGACCGTCGACCACGCCTGCTTGAAGATTTATAACAGACTGAACGTCTTCAACCGGAAGCAGGGAGATGTTGCTTCCTGAAATACTAGATTGAGTTGAAGTAAGATCCTTTTGAACTATCGGCTTCGATGCGGTAACAACAACAGTTTGTACCTGAACTGCTTGTTCGCTTAGTTCAAAATTAAGTTTGGTAGTTTGATCCGCGGATACGCGCACATTCTCTTCCACCACCGCACCATATCCGACCGTGGATGCTTTCACTTCATATGCACCCGGCGGTACATTCAAAATAAAATAGTTCCCATCAACGTCGGTTGCGCCTCCCATTGATGTACCGACAATGAGCACGTTAACGCCTATCAGCGGTTCTTTGGTCTTGGCATCAACAACTCTGCCTGCTATCTTTCCCGTCGTTCCGGCAAAAAGATCGACAGACAACAGCGCCACAGTTAAAAAACATTGTAAAAGATTTTTTAACACTTTGTAAAAATTGCTCATGGCTTTTTCACTTGCTGATTGACGAGTGTTAAGCAAGAGGATTATTTGCTTGCCTTACAAATAAAAAACCTTCGGGATCAGAGACACTGACCCCGAAGGTTATGAAAAGTTACTTCAACAAAAGCATCTTTTTTACTTGAACATTACTACCGGCGGTAACTCTAATAATATAAATTCCGCTGGCTACTTGTTGTCCGGAATTATTTAATCCGCCCCAGATAACATTGTGAACCCCAGGTCCCTGCTTATCGTCGACGAGCGTTTTCACTTCACGTCCAAGAATATCATAAATTACTACTTTGACAAGCGAAGGATTAGGCAACGCATAACTAACGGTGGTTGTCGGATTAAACGGATTTGGATAATTCTGGAAAACTTCGAACTTTGCCGGAATTAATTTGCCGATATCTTTGACCCCGGTGAGACCCTCTTGAACTGTCATGTCATCAAAATAGACTGTACCGCTAAACAAGGAATATATATGAATGCGAAATTCCGCACCCGTATAAACCTTGTCACTGGGTACCTGAAAACCAATAAAGAATTGAGTCCAATCAAATGATGTAACAGCCGGTAAAGTAAATACGGAATCCGGACCAGTTCCAGAAAAGCCATCGTTATTTCCCAATTGAGTAAAGAATTGGGGGGTTATTCCAACACCCCATTGCCCCGGATGTGCAGCTGCAGAATCCGGTAACAGATTGCTTGCTTTAATCCAGATACCGACTGTGAGATAATCACCAGGATGAATCGTCGAATCAATATAAGTGAAAGGCATTCTATGAGTGCTTACAAAGCCATCATGCGTATCTCTTCCTGCAGGCATTACAAATTTCAGCGAATAGCTTCCGCTATGTGCTGCCTCATTTGTAACGACGGTATTTTCAAATCCGGAATTTAATAGTCCGTCATTTCCACCATTTGGTGGCAGCCAATAGTACCAGCCTGTAGGCACCCCTAAAGATGTATTCCAATCTTGACCAGCCCAGGTTCCTCTTCCGGTAAAAATAAAATTGTCAGCCCAAACAGTTCCGGTTGCATTTCTGCCGCCGACAAAACTGAGAATCATTTTGTAAGCGTCTTTCGGTAAAGATATCTGACCAACGGTGGTAGTATCTGCAATCCATGTGGAACTTGAGGCTAGCGATTGATTAATCGGTAGTTCAACAGTGCCGATCAATACACCATTAGTATCATAAAACGTGTAAGCGATATACCACTTCTGATCATCTGATGTCGGATTTGTATTGACATTTTGAGTCTTTACCCAAGCTCCGAAGAGTAGATCAACATTTGCAGGAACATCGGGCGACCAGATATCGCACATGTTTTCTGAGACCCATGCAGCAGAGTCGCTTGTAACGCCTTTTTGAATTTTAAGAGAGTGTCCCAATGACACCGATTGATCAGTAGCCCAACTCATTGTGCTATTACCGGGATTATTTCCCATGTACCAGAATGCCGGCTCATTAGCCTCAAATCCGGCAATTTCTGAAAATGTCGGATTAGAAATCTTTGTAACACTCATGTCATCAAAATACACTGTACCCGTAAAAGTGGAATAAACATGAAGCCGGATTTCCAAACCCGAAGTAGCTGGATTTGTCGGAACCGGAACATCGACAGTATATTTTGTCCAATCAAATGAAGTAACATTTGGAAATGTGAAATTATAATCACTTCCTGTGCCATCATAGCCGTCGTTGTTACCAAGCTTAGTAACGAACTGTGGGGTAATCCCGACTGACCATGTAGTTGGATGAGCGGCAGCTGAATCAGGGAGCAAATTACTTCCTTTAATCCAAACGCTTATTTGAATAACATCTCCGGGTTTAATGGTTGGATCGATTGCACTAAATGGCAAACGATGAGTACCAACATAACCATCATGTGCATCCCTGCCTGCCGGCATATTGAATTCCAAAGAATAGTTTCCGGAATGAGCGGTTGAGTTTGTGACTACTGTATTTTCGAATCCGGAATTTATTAGCCCGTCATTTCCACCATTTGGCGGCAGCCAATAGTACCAGCCTGTAGGCACCCCTAAAGATGTATTCCAATCTTGACCAGCCCAGGTTCCTCTTCCGGTAAAAATAAAATTGTCAGCCCAAACAGTTCCGGTTGCATTTTTACCGCCGACAAAACTGAGAATCATTTTCCACGCAGCTCTGGGGAGCGAGACTTCTCCTACGCTTGTTGTATCAGCTATCCAGCTTGTGCTAGTCGCCTGCGTTTGATCTATGGGAAGTTTAAAGGTGCCGATTAAAGTCCCAGCACTATCATAGAAACTGTATGCGATGTACCACTTCTGATCGTCGGAGGTCGGACTTGTATTTACTCCCGACGTCTTAACCATGGCACCGAATAAAAGATCAACGTTCGCAGTAACCGTCGGCGACCAGATATCGCACATATTGTCTGAAATCCAGGATGCAGAATCCGATGTTGCACTCTTTTGTATTTCTATAGAGTGCCCCATAGAAAGAGACTGGTCGGTAGCCCAGGTAAGAGTGCTGCCTGATGGGTGGTTACCCATATTCCAAAAAGACGGCACGCTCCCTTCAAAGCCGGCTATCTGCTTTAATGTGTAATTTGTCTGAGCTAAAATATTTAGCGGACCAAACAAAACACCCATCAAGAGAACAGCCAACGTGGACCAGAAGGAAAGTTTAACTTTGTTCATGTGATCCTCCTTTAAGTTTGGTGTTATTTGACATTCTAAAACAGATGAACTTCTTGACCGAGATAGAATCTTTTCCAAGACCTCGAACAATGATGGCCAGCTCAATAAACCGACCAAGATCGTTTCGGAACAGCATTTTGATAATCCTCCTTTTTAGTTAAATAGAAAAATGATTCTGTTCGTGATTTGAGGTAAAAGACCTGGGGACATCGGAACTTCCCCTGTTTGATTCGCGAATTTTCACGAATTCCTCCACTGATTGTCGCGTGGGCATCGAGTCTCCACCGCCCATCTTAGTAGCGGCGAGAGCTCCGGCCGCATTTGCGAAAAGAAGAACGTCCGGCATCGGGACAGATTTCTTCGTGCAGAGATGTTCTGCGATAACTGCGGCAGTGAAAGCGTCTCCACATCCGGTGGTGTCCACGGCATCAACGGCGAACGCGGGGCAATACTCTATTTCCCCTGCCGAAAAGAAATAGCTCCCTTGGCTTCCATCGGTAATGAAGATGGCCCTCGGACCTTTTTTTGCCAGGGCGGCGGCAGCCTTCCGGATCAAAGATTTCTTGTTTCGATAATCGTTCGTTAGACGCATCAGATGGAGCAACTCTTCAACGTTTAATCTCACGACATCCGCGAAGGCCGCCAGCCGTCGGCATTTCTTTATGGCATCAGAAGGAGAAGTGAAAATTTCCAGCCTGAGATTCGGATCAAATAGTGTGACGGTTCCGGCGTCACGCATCCGCCTCACATGTTTCTCAAACGCATTCAGTGAATTTCCCTTTGCAAACGGAAAAGAACCGTAGTAGAAAACACCCGGGCCGGAGCTACACGCTGATCGCAATTCTTTATCCGGCAGGACGTTCTCTGCCGCTAGTCCTTGGGAGAATTCGAACGATCTTTCGTTGTTCTTGTCATGAAAGATCAGGGCAAGCCTGGTCGCAAGGCTCTTTCTTAGAGCAAGGGAGTGATCGACTCCGTTTGAATCAAGATATTCAATGGCCAGCTTTCCGAACCAATCCGCTCCGATGCTCGAGACAAAAAGACTCCTGGCGCCAAGTCTTCTCAGGCCGACAGCCACGTTCAGGGGGGCGCCGCCAACCTTAGGCAGTATAGTGCTCCTATTTTCCGCTATCAGGTCTATGACAACTTCACCGTAGCAAATAACCTTCAATCTAAACCGCGCTCCTCCAGGCTGAACATAACTTTCGAATATCGACCTGACCGTGATGCTTCAAAGGCATCGTTGAATTCATTCAATTTGTACGCTTTCACATCAAAGCTTGAGAGAGATATTTTCTTGTTCGAAACAATTTCAACAGCTCTGGAGAATGTACTGGGGTTCACGTATGAGCCCAATATTGTAAGCTCCCTGGCGTAGATCTCGTTCGGCCAAACAGAAGCAGCCGCCTTCCTCGGCGCGACACCGAAAACCAGAACTCTTCCCCCACGCTTAACCCTGGCAATCGCGTCGGCGAAGCCGGTGACAGTTCCCGAACATTCTACCACGACATCGAAGTACTCCGATCGGTCTGCACCCTTAATCCGCCCGCCCAGCGTTGCCGCCTTCCCTGATCTGACCGGATTAGGCTCATCGATGCACAGCTCCGCTGCGACTTCCTTCAATAACATCACAAACATCAAGCCGATCGTGCCCGCCCCGATAACAAGGACGCGTTCTCCGCTCCTGACAGCCGCCCTGTCCAAGCCGTGGAGCACACACGAGAGAGGTTCAACGAAAGGAAGTTCGGTGGGATCGAATGAAGATGCGACGGGGTAAGCTTGCGTTTCCGGCACAATGCAGACATCGCTCATCCCTCCGTCGATGTCCACACCAATCGCGGTGAGGTTGCTGCACAGATTGAATTTGCCTTCGCGACAATACGCGCAGGAGTGACAGGGTATGTTAGGGTCGACGACGACGAGGTCTCCCCTTTTCAGAGAGCGGACACTCTTGCCCACATCCTGGACAAAGCCGCCGAACTCATGACCGAGGACAACGGGGAGGGTTACTCTTGATTCACCTTTGATAATGTGGTTATCGGTTCCGCAAATTCCGCTTGACACGACTCGCACGATCACTTCTCTGTCCCTGGGCTGCCGGTCTGTCTTATCGACGAGAGACAGGTTCAGCTTCGAGTCGAGTTCAAGTCCGCGCATTTTTCTTCGCTTAGTCGTTTAGAGTTTGTTTCGTAGATTCGCGCCCAACAAGTGCGGGCTGGATCAAGACAGTAGAGATCTTATGATTTCCTTCCCTAATGGCTTGCGTGAGAATGCGGAGGGCGGTCGCGCCAAGCTCTTCTTTCGGCACTCCAATGCTGCTTAATCTAGGTTCGACGTGCTCGCACAATTCAACATCATCGAATCCGACAATCGACACATCATCAGGAATACTGAGGCTTCGTTCTTTCAATGCGCGCATTGCTCCAATCGCCACTGCGTCATTGCACGAAACCACCGCGGTGAAATTTATTTTCCTATCAAGTATTTTCGAGAGCGCCTTGTAACCGTCTTCAACTCCTGTGTTCGGTTCGTCGACAGAGACGAGCGCATCGTTCATTTTCAGACCAAGTCTTTCCATCGCGCTTCGATAACCTTCCAGGCGGAGCCTGATGGAGGGATGTGCAAGATCGCCGCCGATGAATGCGATGTCAGTATGTCCCAACCCGAACAGATGCTCAACAGCGATTCCAATCCCCATCTTGTTATCGACGTTGACTGCCGGCATGCGAGTCTTCTTGAAATCGTAGTCGACGACCACCGCCGGTATTCCGCTTGAAGTGACGGCGGCAGCGTATGCTTCGCTAATCTTTCCGGCGAGGATTACTCCATCGACGTTTCTCTCCAGCACAAATCTCGGGAGATGCGACGACAGGAACTTGTTGGGCACCGTGGTAAGAAGGATGTAGTAATCTCTCTGCCGTGCCGCGAATTCAGTTCCGAGGAAGACTCTTGTATAAAAAGGCTCTGCAGTTGAGAAGTGTTCTTCGCTGACGATGAAGCCTATATTTCCTGTAGCCTTACTTATGAGAGATCGTGCCGATCTATTGGGGACGTATTCCAGCTTCTCCACCGCCAGCTGGACTTTCTTTTTCAGACTGTCGCTGACATACCTTTTGTTGTTGAGCGCAAGAGACGCGGTACTCACAGCAACGCCGGCATGTTTCGCAACGTCTTTGATCGTATAACGTCTCTGGTTCATGAAACGATTTTAGTCAATTTCCGCGAATCTGAAAGAATTTGGCGCCTCGATTCAGTGATTTAGCGAAACGTTTCGATAAAGTTTAAGCATTTTAACTTTCCATGTCAAGTCTCCCGCAAACTATTTCCGCGCGCCCCGGGTGATCGTAATCGTAAAAGAGCGTTCTTGGCGGTGTACTGCCGCAAAAAGGGGAGACTCTACTTTATCAACATCATAGACCTGCTTGTGGAAAATGCACCAGCGCGGACAACATAAAAATACACACCGCTCGACAGACCGCTTGTATTGAAAACTACCGAGTATCTTCCAGGCTGCAATCTTGCGTCAACCAGTGTATTCACTCTTCGACCAAGCACGTCATAAACTACCAGCAAAACATGAGACGATGTCGGAACGTCGTAATCAATTGTCGTGCTCGGATTGAATGGGTTCGGATAATTCTGATGCAATGCAAATGACTTAGGCAATTGATTGACGACACGATCCCTAACTCCGGTCACGAATAGATTCCTGATGTCGTCGAAGGGAATTGCATAATCAGATATCCTGATGTCGTCCAGAGAGCCATAGTAACTCACCGTATTATCTCCGGGATACACGGCACCGATCATAAGGTTGATGTTCGTCGTGGCAAGCAGCCCGGACCACGGGGCGTACGCATTCAGATTTCCGTTTAGGAAAATCTCCATCGCCGATCCATCGTAAATAACCGTGACGAAGTAAAGACTGTCGGCAATCACAGGAGAATCCGAATCAAGATCACTTACACCCGCGGAGGTTGTGATGCTCCATCTCAGACGGCCGTTTGAGATTGATACTTTCCACCTGTTCCACTTATTGTGAGAGATCGGATATTCTTCGCGAGAAAATATCTGTGCGATCTTCATCCAGAAGCTCACCGTAATCGCATTCTGGAAATTCAAAGACGTGGTATTCGACACCTCAATGTAGCTTGTAGTACCGTCGAAGTAGAACTCACCATCCGGGACCCCAAAACGATCGCTGTCCGACGTCACGTAGAATTTGGATCCATTATTGTTGTTGCCGCTCACATCGTTTGCACTTCCATTGTCAAAGGGGTAGGAGGCAACAAGCTTCCCCGTTTGCGGCTTTGAAAAATCCTGCACAAGTATTCCCAGGCTATCCATTGCCGTACCACCATATCCGTCTCTCACCGTACACGCCACATAGAAGTATCCTGTCATAAGCGGGGCTGTCCAGGTGCGTGTAGAATCAATGCCGCTGACGCTCCCCGAAGAAGCTCCCCACGTATAAGTCAGCGTATCATGGTCGGGGTCGGTCGCGTGACATGTCAGTTGTATTTCCCCCCCAATATTCACGACTCTTGGATCTCCATCGATGCCTAGAATAATCGGGTTAGAGTTGATTCGTGCCACCACTGTGATCCACACCGTCGCAGTATCCTGAAGGCCGTGACCGTCGTCCACCTGGCAATGTACGATGTAGACTCCCGCCGTATCCGGAGCTTTCCAAGTTATGGTAGCACTGTTCCCTTCTATCAGGCCGCCGTTCGATTGCCACGCAAATGTCAGCTGATCTCCGTCCAGATCGGAAGCAGTGCAATAAATCTTCACGGAGTCGCCCAGCGCAAGGGTTGCGCTCCCCGCAGCCAGCGCCTTGATACGCGGTGGCAGATTCGCGGCGCCGTGACCCGAATGGTAGTCAACGACGATGCCGCCGACCAGCATCTTATCATGATCGTAGGTCGGCGCGAGTCCCGGTGGGATGATGACCGCGACAATCGCTGATGTCGGCGAAATGGAAAACGAAGTGGAGCCGGTTACACTGCTAAGGACCGTCGCCTTTGAAACAGCATCGTACACGTCGTGCTCGCCCGTTCCCACGTCGATGTTGACAGTCTGAGCTGTTGAGTCCGGATTGTAGTATAGGAACGAGGGGTAAGCATTATCATGGTAGTAGTCGGTCTTCAATAGATCGAGCCGCAGGATTCCATTCACGTTCGTCGTATCTATGATGCCTCCCAAAATTCCCACGTGAGACGAGCCGTACAGCGCCAGAGTCGTGAGCCCCCACCCTCCTGTGATTGCATCTCCGGAGGCGTAGGGCGATATCTTTCCATTTGCCGGATTCTGTTGATGTATAGCCTCATGTGCGATAAACGAGCTCGTATCGTACTGCATCGCCCAATTGTAACTGGAATCCTGATTAGCGGCAGGCAAGTACTTTGGGTAGAAAAGGCGTGCGGAGTTCGATGCATTGAGGACCCACTTGCCTATCGCGGCTGCAAATCTTGGATCGTACCTGACAAGTGGGACCAAACATCCGATTTGTTCAAAAGTGTTCATTGCAAATGCATATCCTGTCGGATCGTCCGTCGCTCCAACCAAGCCGTCGACAGGATATCCTCCCCAGTTTCCGGTAATCGTCCCCCAGGGTCGTTCAACGCTCTGTGTAAAGAGCCAGTTCACAATTTTCTCGACGTCATATCCCGTTCCAATCTCGGCATTCATCCGCGCAGCGGTGTAGGCGCCGTAAGAGAGTTGCAGCTCATAAGCGGGATTGGATGGAAATTGGTTCAATGCCTCCATCGACAGTTCGGCGCCGACCCTGTACCTGGTATTACCGGTAACGACATATGCATTATAAAGGATCCATCCGATAGCTCCTGCGGATTCGGGCTCCCTCCATGAAACACCGCTACCCGAAATATCGACGGGGAGCATCCTTAAAAAATCGAATCCCTCATGATTAATATTCGGCTGCTGCCATGGCGTCGTCGCTCCACCCATTGCGGCAACCGCTCTGGTAAATTGATTTGCCACTGATACAAATTGGCTGTCGAAGTTTTGCAAGTGCGGGTACAAGTAGTTAAGCTCATAAAAAAAGACATTTGGCATTGTCTCATACCAGAAGTCGTCATTAGTCTGATCATCGTATCCGTTCTTGTAAATATTCTGTCCGTTCGATTTGTTGAACCATTCCTCGCACATCTGGGACCAATCATATCCGAATTGGCTGGACTTGTCGGCACCTGCCAGGGAGGCGCCGATCACGGCAGGAATGCAGTTGATTGCTTCATCCGTCCCGGTGCTCGCAGTCGGTCCTACCACAGTGTACAATCCGAATCGGGCCTGGCCCGGATAATTCTCAGTGCCCAATCCGGTCATCACGAGAGGGAGGTAGCGGCCCGAAGCGCCGGGATTGAATACAAGAGAATCATATCCGCGCGCAACCCCCTTCCAATTTCTCATTACATATTGCGCAGGCAGATTCGGCATTTGACTGATGGTCAGAATTGTCACCTGTTGTGCGCTTGACGAGCTTGGATGGGCGAAAAATAGAACTAGCAGAAAATTGATCGATAAATAATTGAAAAGATTAACCATCTTCTTCATATCACGCTCAATTCTAGTCGCGGTGAATTTACCGGATGCAAAACAATTTTGCCAAGGTTTGATTAATCACTTTGTGGCCGCGACCAATAATACATTATTTGCCAAATCATAGAAAGGTAGAATCAGATAGAGGGTTGATATGCCCTCGATTGACTCACCAACGTGACGTTAGTAATCCGGTAAGACATTGACAACTCGAATACCTTTCACGCACGCTTGGTCTTCTGCAGAAGGGAGTAAGTTTGCTACTGTGGTAACACAAGGAATTGGCATACAGACATGAAAGGATATGAAGTCGTTAAGCGGGAAGTTTTCACATCGGACACGGTTATGCTCCCCGATCGGAACGATGACTCGAACTTTTTGAAAGTCAAACTTCCCATGAATGTCATGAAAATGGCCAGAGGGAGGGTCGTTCTTAGTAGGGATTTTACAGTTTAATTCAATCCTAAACCGGAATCGGCTTTTCAGCCTACTTTGCGAGGACCTCCGCGAGTTTTACGATCCGAGGGCTGAGCGCCTTCTTTTTGCTGACCACTTCCGACAGAGGCGTCTTGACGATCTCGTCGTTCACGAGTCCCACGAGGACTCCCGCATCTCCCTCGTCGAAGGCATGCACGGCCGCTTCACCAAACCGCGATGCAAGTATCCTGTCGAAGGCGCTGGGCGTTCCACCGCGCTGGACATGACCGAGTATCGTGACCCTTAGGTCGAATCCGATTCGCTCGTGATTCTCCCTGAAATATGCCTCGAGCCTGGTAGCATTATATTTTGCGCCTTCCGCCGCGACGACAATTGCGTGTGTCTTCCCTCTCTCATAAGCCGACCTTATTTCAGCTGCCACGGCATCGGGGTCCGTTTCGACTTCCGGGATTATGACGGCCTCGGCTCCCCCTGCGATGCCTGCCATGAGCGCAAGATATCCGCAATCGCGTCCCATCACCTCAATTACGAACGCCCTCTCGTGAGATGATGCGGTGACTTTCAGGCGATCTATCGCTTCGAGGATAACGTTGAGCGCGGTATCGACGCCGATCGTTATCTCCGAACCGTAAAGGTCGTTGTCTATAGTGGATGCAATTCCCACGACGGGGAATCCTCTTCTGGTAAGAGCGTACGATCCGGTCTGGGAACCGTTCCCGCCTATCACGACGAGTCCTTCTATCTTATGTTCGCGAAGCACATGGAGAGCTTTCAACTGGCCGTCTTCGGTCTTGAATTCGGGGCAGCGAGCGCTCCCGAGAAACGATCCTCCCTTTTCCAGAGTGCCGCTCACATCGCGGGCACCCAGTGGGACGAAATTTCCGGCCACGAGGCCCAAGAAGCCGTGGTTTACTCCGTATACTTCCTTGTTCGTGTCGATGCCCACCCGTACAACAGAACGAATGGCGGCATTCATGCCGGGAGCATCGCCACCGCTTGTGAGTACAGCAATTCTCTTCATGGTCACTCCGCTTTGAACAGCCCTTGCAAGTGGAAATCGCTAGCACCGGGTCCGATGGAAACCATCATACAATCTACAGGTTCTATTCACGCCTTTCCCGGTGCAGACTTGTGAATATGGTCAATTCCGATACTCAGTTTCAATTGACCGCCTTGTGCGGTGAAGATGACCAAGTCAGAGTGACCCGGTCATGCCCGAAACGTTTCTCTCAACGTCATTCTCCAATCACACGATAGAAATATTTTCCCCGATGAGAGTAACACAGTGATTGATTAGGAGAACGAAACGGAATTCAGACTATCAACTGGGCGTCTCCGATGTCGGGCAGGCTTTGCTCGCCGAACGGAACGATGACTCGAACTATATGATGGTTAGACTTTCGGTCGGTGTCCCAAGATTCGCGCGGGGGGAGACTATTTCTGAGGGTGGATTTCAAGCGAAGAGAACATGAGGATACGGAGTGGGTTTTCTTTTGAACTACAGGTTCTCCGAAGGTTAAGAATAGATAGTCCCGTCACGATTACTCGTGCCGCGTCTTCCATGGGTAACTATGAGCGAATCTCCCACTTCATGAGCACAAGTTTCTTTATCGAGACGAACTTCTCACTATTGATTCCAATCGCAGTAATTCGATATAAATACACTCCGCTGGCATACCTGTCCATGTTCACGACTTCATTGAATCTTCCGGCGTTTCTGCCTGCGTCCGCCAGGGGCGGACTTCGGCGGACTCTCGTCGAATTGACGAAGTCATTTCAACTCGAGCATTTTCTTTGTCTCGATGAATCTCTCTCCATTATTCCCGATAGCGGTGATCCT